>JALZAE010000451.1 GCA_030948535.1 Gemmatimonadota bacterium
CTCTCGACTCGGTTGAGGTCCCGATCTCCGCGTTGATCGAAAGGGAGCCCGACGAAGGTGCGGATGTCGGCGACATAAGCTCGACGTTGCGAATTCTCGAGCACCTTACCGTCAACGTCCTCGATCGCTTGCCGCCGGATGTGGGTCGCCTCGCCTGGCATCGATTAGTCGAGGGTGCGCATTGGTCCACGATCGGACAGGAGTTGGGGACAACAGCGCCGGCGGCGAAGCGGCGCTTTCAACGCGCGCAGTCGGCGGTAAGACGGCTGGTTGTCCGTGCAGCGCGGGAACTCCCCGAGCCCGAACGGACGCGCGTAACCACCTTTCTCGCCGAACACGCTCGTCCTTGACGCACGAATGACCGCCCGCCCAACAATACTGAGCAGTCCCAAGATGCGTCGACCCTGCGACCGTCCTATCTCGCAGCACAGAATTTTGTTGCCATCGCTTTCATAACCGATTAAATCCGTCTTGCCTATGGTCGTCTTGTTGCAATCGCGCGCCGGTTCGTAGCACCGGTGAGTGACGACGAGCGCAGTCGTGCCACCGTGATCGGTCGCTCCACGAACAGTGCCGGCTCACCCAGCGGACATGTGCCGTCCCCGTCGGGTGTTGACAAAGAGGGGTCTCAGGGCACTTGGTACTCGTTGGGTCAGTGACATCGATCGCACGGGACCGACGACTCTCTCACGTCGGACTACGTCGGGACCGGCCGCGATGGCGGCCGAACCAACGCCAGTGACACCACCGGGCGCGATGAAATCCTGTTTTGAGGCAGCGGCGTTGAATACGAGGTGAGATTTCGGCTCTAAAAGGACTCCCTTGTACGGCAGCGCCACGACGGAGAGCCTTGAAGACGCTGAAGTGTGAGGAGATTACACCTGTGAGTATTCAATTCTCCTTCGGGCGATGCGGCAGTAAAGCGACAGCGGCTCAAGCACAATCGCCAACGGGCCCTGCACTCCTTGAGGCGAAGCTTAGCGACAATTGAAACAGATCTGAGCGGATTCTGACATGTGGCGATGAGGTTTCGATGTGGTTTGGATGGTCAACGCATTCACCTGGGGGACACATGTCATCGGTTCATCGCATTGCGCTGGCGCTCGTGGCGGCGTGCGCAGCCACGATCACGGCTCCGCAAGCCCTCAGCGCCCAGGGCGCAAACGCCGCACCAAAGATCGAGTTCAGCGAGGTTCCGTCCTATGACTGCGGCGGACCGGACAAGACGGAGACATTCGCGGGAAGGGTCACCGGCATCGCGCCAAGCCAGGTCCGGCTCGTTATCTACGCCCAGGCATGCAACGGTATGCTGTATGTGCAGCCGCGCGAGGACAGAAGAATCATTAGGCCGACGGACCAAGGTGGGTTCGACATCCAGAGCCACCTGGGGCACGTCTACTACGTCCTGGTCACGAAGCCCACCTACGCAGCCCAGAATCAACTTACCGACGTACCAGAGAAGGGCGGAGATATCATCGCCGTGTTCAGTGTGAGCGGAAAAAAAAAGTAGGTGATCCGCCGCCGCAAGGAGCGATTCGGTTTTCAGGACACGACTGGCGCATCAAGGTAAGTGGGTCGACGCAGGTTGGACCAGGACCGAGCTACTTCAGCGCGGATCAAGTCCGCGTCGACAGCACGGGGCTCCACCTCAAGGTTGAAAAGCGGGACGGCCGCATCTATGCAGCGGAGGTCATCGCGCTCGAGAACCTTGGATATGGCACGTACACCTTCGAGGTCGCGTCCAGTGCCCGGCAACTTGACGCCAATCTTGTTCTAGGATTTTTCACCTGGAGCGATTCGCCGCAGTACAACCACCGCGAGATGGACGTCGAGTGGTCCAGATGGGGAAAACCAGCGGACCGCGATGACGCACAGTTCGTTGTGCAACCCTATTCGACGCCCGGGAACATCGTGCGATTCGCCCTGCATCGCGCCGGCGCTGTCATGACGGCGAGCTTCACGTGGTCGCGCGATAGCATCGCGTTCGTCGCCTCGGTCCGCGGGGTGGTCGTCAAGCGGGCCGTGATCAATCGCCATGTTCCGGCCGGAAACGAAAACCCTCGCGTCAACCTGTGGTGCATGGCCGATGATCTCGCCGGCGATGGGACCACCGAGGTGGTGATCAAGGCTTTCCATTTTGCCCCGTTGAAGTAATCGCTCGCTTAGCGCCGGACGACGCGCACGGCGTTTTTGGCATAGTCGCCCCTTGGCCAACAGGGAACGCGCTGGCCATGGGTCAACGGAACGACCGGGTTCTGCAACAGACGAACCTCGTACGCCTTATGGTGGTCCCGCTCGATGTCCTCTCCGAAGTGGATTTTCATCGGAGGCTGGCCCGTAGAACCAATAGTGAATGGCCCCGAGACGTAGCAGGTTTGATCGCCCTCCGGGTACACGACCGCCCAGACGGCGGCTGTCGTATCCGCAACATGAGCGCTCACGTTATCGACCGGCTTGACTTGATCGCCGGCCACCGGGGATGTGATCTCAAAGATCGCGTGGCGGCTGCGAGCGATCATCGTGCCGGCAAATGCGATGGCCAGGACGATGAAGGCCGCGATGCCGACCTTCATCCAAGACCGTTTGGTCCGCAGCGGCGGGCGCAGTCCAGGTTCGGTTGCAGTATCTGCTATCCGTTGACTTGCCTGCGTCTGAGGGCTCGGGTCCGGGCTCCGACCTGCGCCCGGGTCTGCGTCCGGGTCCGGTCTCGCCTTCAGGCTCGGGTCCGGCCTGTTGGCATCCGGCGGGGCGTCGTGCTCACGCGAGGGCACAGCCACCGGGCCACGCGCGCGCATGGCCTCCATTTCTTTCGCTATTTCGGGATCAGGCCGACGGATGGCGCCGCTTATCAAGCGTTCCTGGAATTCCTGACCGGTCTTCATCGCCTCCGGCGTTCGCCCGGTGTGATGCAGCCCGCGAATCAAGCCGAGCGTAAACTCTCGACTGTCGGGGTCCGTCCGAATCAACTTTCGCCAGTAGTCGACCGATTCCTCCGGCTTGCCTGACGAATTCTTCTGATTGATGAGACGCTGCACGGCCGTGGTGTATTGCTGCGTGAGGATTCTTCGCTTCTCCAGCACCCAATTCCTGAATCGATCCTCATCCTTCGCCAACTCGGTGCTGTTTAAGAACGGGCCGCGATAGAGGCGCTCGACTTCGACATAGTTCGCGATCGACCACGCATCGGCGAATGCGTTCGCGTCGCACGTCAGACGATCATAGTCGATGGCAAAGCCGACGTCGGTATTGATGATGAGGCCAGTCTCAACGTCGCTATTCACGTCGTCGACAGCCATTGTGACGTTGTTCAATTGTTTGGTATTCCAGAGCAGCTGGTGCAAGACGTGGCGATCTTCACCCGCGCGCTCCTTGGCCCGCGTGCGCCGATCTCGCCGCGCCCACCCCTCGACGCTCAGATAGACCAGGAGCGCGAGTCGCTTCGCGCGCGCACCTGGCTTCGTATTGAGGTTGCCGTGCTCGTCATACAGCCCTGCTTCGCCCAGCACGTTCAATCGCCACATGCGCACGCTCCAGGCGGTCGAATGGATTGGCAAGCCATGGTCAGTGTGGCCGCTGATTCGGCGTCTCAGAAGTGACGCAATCCAGCGTCAGTCGATGTTTGATTTAAGAAAGAAGTCGGCGTGAAGCTGGCCTTAGTGCAGATTGAAAAGTGCTGCCCCAATGTGCGAATGAACCCGCGAAGCGGCAATCTGCGTGAACACGCAGATGCGAAAAGGTCGATTCGCGATCAGACATTGGGAGGACAAAATGTGGTTGGACGATTGGAAAGCCGAGCGCGCGAATGCGGCAGATGAGAGACGCTTGCGCGCGGGGGGGACTGTCGCCTACCGCCGCGCCACCGCCGCCAAGGTCCGGGCCGACGTGCAGGACCGCGGTGCGAAGGCACAAAGCACCAAGACCGAGAGCCGCAAGACGTACACCGAGCAGCAGCGGCGATGGGATTCGGTCGACACGCCCGTAGCCGAGCGCCCGACGTTGAGACCGGAAGCCGATCTCGCCGTTCCCTTCCGTGTCGGAGGCGCCGCGGCCGCGTGCCTCGACGCGCTCCTCGCAGCGTGGCTCATGGCGTTCTTCACTACCCTCCCGACAGGCTGGGCTGCCGCGATCGGCATTCTCGCCGCTCTCTGCCTTACGCTGATCGCAGAAAGCGCGGCGACGGCGATCGTCGCGCACGGCCTCCAGACTCCTCGCGTCGCATTGGACCGGCTGCTGCTGGCCGTGACAATGTTGCTGATCGCCGACGCCCTCTTGCTGCTCGTCATGCTCCTGGCACGCTCGGGCGTGCAGTGGGCGGTGCCTGCGTTCGGCGTGCTCTCGGCCGTGGCGGCGCTCGTATCGCCGGCGCTCAGCGGATTCCTTCTTGCCGCCGCCCGCATGGTCAATTGGTCGCGGCGCTGCGTCGCGCGGTACGAGCGCGCTGAAGCGCAAGAGCGACTGCTCGCAAGCCTCATGCGGGCGTGCGACTCGGCCGACAATTTGCGGACACGCAGCGACGAAAAGGGATCGCGCTCGGGATGTGGCGCTGCGGTCGTTGCTATCTTGCTTGCCGGCGTGGCCGCCGCGCCGGCGCGCGCCCAGCGCGCCGACGTTCTCGTGGATCGTAGCGGCTCCTCGGTCCGCCAGATGGTCGGCGCTGTCACGAAAACGATCGCCGCTGGGGCGCCGGCTATGTCGGCTCGACTCGGCATCACACAGTGGACTGTGACGCCGTTCACGAACGACGCACTGCTCGCGGTCGCGGAATCGGTTCCCTGGCCGCGATCCAAACGCGTGCCGTGCGGTGCGGTCATCCACAGCGAGCCGGGTGGCATCTTCGCGCAGGTTTACAGAAAGGAGAACGACAGCGCACAGCTCGCGTGTGCACAACGCCAAGCGGTCCAGACCAGCGCGGACAGTGTCGCTCAAAGCGACGCTGTCCGTCGCCTGAGTGTCGCACTTGATCGCCCGGCCGCACATCCCGGTGCCTGTACGTCGATCACTGACCTATTACAGCGTCTATCCGATACACAATCGGGCAACCTTGCGCTCGCCGTGACTGACGGTGTCGAGTCATGTAGCAGCGGACTCGATAAGGTAGCGCAACCTGCTGGTCGAGCGATTCTGGTATTGGTGTCCTCGAATTCAGATCGTCAACTCGGTCGCGACCTCGCGCGGCGACGTTCCGTGCTACACGGTGCCGCGCCCTGGCTCAAGGTGGTGTTTCCGTACCAGCTCGTGCAAACGTTGGCGGACGTGACCGCCGCACGACCGTGAGTGCAGCTTGACCGAGGCGCCTTGGTCTCATTCGAGCCAAAAAAGGGTATCGAGGCTGTGTGGGTTCTTCTCGCTAGCGAACCGTTATACCGGTCTGCTGCTCGAGGCAGCAGGTTCACGTGTCCGCCACCGTCACGATCACCGACGCTCGATTAAGTCAATCCCGGCGGCGGGGCACGATCATCAGTTGGAGAGGAGCTAGGAGACGCCGGCAGGGAAGTGGCCATTCAACGCACGCTGGCGACCGTCAAGGACCGGTTCCTCTGCGCGGCGCAGGAACTCTCACAGCCAAGCGAGCGCGCGTCACCGCATTTCTCGCGGTGCATACTCCTCGTTGACGTATTCGTGATGGCGAGCTCGCGTATCAATCGGGGGACCGGAGGTGCCCCGGGCCAGGCGTCCGTCCTATCTTGCAGGAGAGGACATTGGCGCCCACGAACCCATGATCGATTTCATTCGTCTTGCCTATGCACGCGTTGCCGCGCTCGCTCGCCGGTTCTTGGCACCGGTGAGCGAGACCGAGCGCACGCGTGCGGCGGACGTGAGTTGCTCTGCGACGAATGACGGTGATGCCGCAGCGCGCGACGCGTCAATGCGGGCGGCGCGACGGGCAACCGATGCGCTCGATGCGCGATCGGACGCGAAGAGCCCGCCTCGCCGATGAATTTTCGTAGCGGTAGAGGAGCGGTCGATAGGCGTGCCCTTGCTGATGCCTGGAGTAGCGGGTTGCCTGCTACTTCGATGCCCGATGAGAGAGACGCTCATTCCATCGCGAGTGTGCTGTGAGCGAACACGGGCCGTCTGCCCTAGGGCCGCGAGCACGCGTGCGCACACACCAATGGATTGATGAGCGCAGCCGCACGCTCGCGGCCGCGGTGGCGGAGCGAGTACATCGCGATCCCGCGCTGATGACCGACGTCCGCGCCAGGTTGGAGCGGCGTATCGCGGTCGGCGCACCGCGCGGAAAGGCGACGGCGCGCGAGTGGCTGCGGCTCCTCGATTCTTTGCCGCTCCGGGCGCTTCTTGAGTTTCTCGTCGAGGAGAGTGAGGACGCAACGCGCCTCAGACAATCGTCACCGTTTCTCAGTATCCTCAGCTCCGCGGAGCGCGATGCGATCATGCAGCAATTCGAGCGTTTGTGAGATATCTACGCCACAAACCGGGATGCTGGCGGTGAAGCGCACCTCGGCGCTACCCGCGCACAATTCTCGTCGCCGACGTCGGCGGCGTATACGGCAACCCTGGTCCTGCGGCGGTTGCCGTGCCTTCTTTCGCCATCCCGAGTCGCTCAGTGTGACGCGCCGCTGCCTCGGCAGCCAGGCGTGCGCACGCCTGCATCGCGAGCGGTTCCCACGCGGCATAGGCCGCCGGCGCAAGAAAGAGCAGCGCAGCCGCCTGATTCAGTAGCCCTTCAATCGTCACATCCGGCGCGATCGCCGTCAGTGCATCCGGCGGCGGTGGCGGCGTCCGGTACGGCGTGAGCGTCGGTAACGTGCGCGCGATTTCCGAGCGGGCTGCCTCTACGAGCGCGTCGATCAGGACGTCGTTGCACGTAATCGCGTATTCGTGTGCGGCCGTGTGCGCTCGCTCATGTGCGTCCCACGCCGCCGCTACGTGCTTCACGAGCGGCTCCTGTCGCTGTGGCAATGTGAGCGTTTGATAACAGGCGTGCGCGCGCGCGCAGAGCGGCGGATGCGGTCGGCCGCCAATTGTAAAAGGCTCTTCGCTATGCCGAAGCGCGAGGTCGGCGAAGGAGACGTAGTGCGCTGGCCCACACACAACCGTGGCGAAGATGTCGCAAAACAATTCCGCCAGGCGCGCGTCCGTCCAGTACGCTTCGGCATCACGGAGCGTCACGTCACGCGCAGCGCGTTTCTCAGCGGTGAGGTGACCGGCCTGTCGGCGCTGGTGCTCGTAATAGCTCGCGACCGCCGCGCGGAGCGCGCCGCTGATCCCCGGCTCATGCGCGTACACGGCATGCCCGAGTTCGTGATACAACCCCGGCATGTCCACGAGGGACGCCGCATGCCGCGGCGGCGCGTAAATAATCGGCATGACCTCGAGCGACACGACGGCCGCATGTGGGCCATCCAGACGGGCGACGATGTTTCTTAGCCACGTGAGCCCGCCCGACTGCGCCGCGCCGAGCAGCACGCCACGAATGAAACGATCTGCCTCACCCTGCCGCTGCAGCGCAGGCAGGTATGTGACGGCGACCTGGCTTGTGATCCCCTCGAGGATGTGCACCAACGTCATCGCACGCGGTACGAGCGTAGCGTTCTGCGATCCTTCGATGGCCACGACGATCGCGTCCAAGCGTGAGAGCCGAGATCGCACATCCTTGAGGTTTCCCTCAAGGCGGTCGAGCACGTTGACGTGTTCGGGGAGGTCTGGTCGAAGTCGCGTCAGCTCGACGGCCAGCCATGCGACAAGCGCGCGAAAGTCCGCCGCCTTCGCTCGGAGAAAGGTCACTCGTTCCATTGCGCGCTCCGACACCCAGTCGAGTCAGTGCCGTGAGGCGTGCATGACTGGCGGCACCCTCCGCTCATCGCCGCCCGTACATGCGAAAGAGATCTTCGGTAAACTCGCGGTCGAAGAGACGGACGAGTTCGGACAGCACCGCTAATCGTGTCGTCGGCACCGGCTCGATGTGCACCAACGCGTTGCGCAACGCGCGAAGGTCCTCGATCCAGTCTTGCGACGGTTTCGCGGTTGCGGCGACGTGCAACACGAGTGCATGGATGAGCGGGTCGGCGCTCTGGCCTTCGAGGGCGCGCTCCACATCGGTCGCGAAGCGACAGGCGACCGACCGGCTCTCTTGGAGTTCGGGCTCGTCGAGATGCAGCGTTTCGCGCATGCCCAGAGCGTCCGCCTGCAGCGCGAGCACCGCATGATTGACCAGGTCAAGCAGCCGCTGCTTTTGTTCGATCTGGCCCGAAGTGTACCCGATGGTACTCATTAGGCGACGCCCTCCGTGCGGGTGGTCGTTCCTGGCGACGTTGCGGCCTGCGCATCGCGAGCATCGGGTGATGCGCCACGGTCCTCGCCACGAAGTCGCTCCCGTAACGCGCGGTCGGTCCAGCGAATGGTCACCGGCAGCGCGATCTCGATGTCCGGTGCACTCCAGTTGAGGTGCGTCAGGCGGTACGCGTCTTCGACGACCTCAATCAGGCTGATGTCACCGATCACGTCGACGAGCTCGATGAGCAACGTCCCCGCCGTTCGACCGCCGCGGCGACCATCCCACGCGTCGGGACGCCCGGTCGTTGCCAGCACGGCCCGCTCGCCGTCGAGGAGCAGATAGCTCCCAGGCACGGGGTTCGCGAGGCGCCGAACCGAGCCATGGGTGCGCTCGGTAAAGAG
This sequence comes from Gemmatimonadota bacterium, assembly GCA_030948535.1. Lineage (GTDB taxonomy): Bacteria > Gemmatimonadota > Gemmatimonadetes > Gemmatimonadales > Gemmatimonadaceae > JALZAE01. The sequence continues at coordinate 8,638 of JALZAE010000451.1, forward strand.
GCGGACAGGGAGATGGTTCTTGCGAATCTCGGCGACGGCGCATCGAAACAGTGTTGAGAGGACGCCCTCGTCGGTGAGCGTTCGGATGGCATCGCGCAAGCCATCACGCTCCGCAGGCCACCAACGCCCGTCCCGATGAATGACAAGGCTGTCCACCGCATCGCCACTCCCGGCGACGCGCCGTAGGAGATGCTCGAGACGGCGGCGAAGTTCGGGCCGCTTGATTTGCTCCCGCATGCGGCCTTGATGGAGCGCGGTGCCGAATTCCGCACTAACGTGTCTGCCCCCTCGGCCCGCGAACGCGTGGTACCCGACCTGTCCGTGCAAGAGATCAATACCCACGTGCACGGCATGATGGAGTCGGTCCGCCAACACCCAGGGGCTTGATCCCGCCTCCGTGATCACCGCCAATGCGAGATTTCGCAGGAGCCCAGCGATGCGACTCGGTTGCCGTCCCGTCGCCAAGTCACGCGCGTTACCTTCTGTCACGCACTGCGAATGCACGGGACCCAGGGTCTCCTTCAGCGCCCCGTGCACGGCTGGACTCTGTCCGTGCGCCAAGATCACCAGGGCCAACGTCGTTCCGGGCGTGCGGCCGAGTTGCTCCGCCTCTCGGAGCAGCGATGATCCCTCGCGTTCTCCCGAGCCGGTCCGGTAGAGAACCTGACGCGCGATGCGCAACCGCTGGCCCGTCATGCGCTCCACTTCCGCGCTCAGAAGCGCGACCAGCTGCTCGCGCTCGTCGCGAGCAAACCGCTCCGGCGCAAACAGCACGACGTCAGGAAGCGGTTCGTTGTGGAACGGCCGACGCGACGCGATGGCGTCGAGCTTGTCTTTCCCGAACTCGAGCACCCCGCGTTCAAATCGCGGAGCGTTGCGCGCGGGAGTGCTACCGCCGAAGGGACGGACAACAACGTTGTCACCGAACTCCAACGCAGGAGGCACGAACACGGTGGACCGGGTGCGCCGATACTGCGCTTGAGGTGTGAGCCGGCGCGCGCCGTAGGGAATGTCCTTGAGGAAGGGCAGGAAGCTCTCGATCAGGCGCAGACGTTCGCTCGGCGCGAGTTGTGGAGCGACGGAACAACGCCGAATTGCCTCGTTCTCGGTGGTAAACACCGGATACAGACGAGACTCCGGAACGGCGAACGTCAGACCACCATTACGATCCTGAACGTAGACGGCACGATCGGCACCGACGAGTTGGACGTGCGGATAGCGCCCCCGATAGTAGTCAAGCACACTCTGTCGCCTGCCGTCGATCTCGAATGTATGATCGGCAATGGACTGACCGGTTTCCCCGGCGTACCGGCACGGAATCTTCCGCGTGCCGTTGTCGCGAACGAACACGGCACGGTCGTCTCCCCGTAAGTGACTGCCGAGATGCGCGCGCAAGAGCGTGCGTCGCTCCGCATCAGTTGCGTGCGCCAGCGATGTGCGACCGAGATACCTGGTCCGCACGTCAACTGCGACATACGGCAGGCCGTCGACCAACGTCACTCCAAAGCGAAACCCGCGGAAGGCGCGCACGATGTCGGACGTGATCAGTTCGTTCTCCGCGCGGAGCTCAAAAAAAAGTGTCCAGAATTCACCGCGCCAGAAGTCCTCGCGTAGCGCGGCCAGGCGATCCGTGATCCCGCGCTCGAGCATCCGGCACACCAGCTCGCGCTCCGCCCCGGTCGCTTCGCTTGGCCGGACGACGTGTCGCGTGGTCGCCAGCTCAATGTGATACGCGCGCGCCGGTACCTCGTCGACCGCGGTCACCCATCCGTCCGGAAGCGTCACGGTATCGGGGATGAGGAAGCCTCCGAATCCGAAGCGCGTAGTTGGATAGACTGGGCATTTGAGATCGCGACGCCAGAGTTGATCAGCCATGCGCTGCAGGCGTTGCGCACGTTGCGAGTCATCCGGCAAGGTCTCACGCACCCGCAATACACGAAACCCGAACGCGTGATTTTCGAGCCCATCCAGCCGGAAGAGTGTCGCGCCCAAGCGTGCGCCCCTCGGACGGTCGTGGTTACGGCTCTCCGAGGGCGCGTCGCCTGCGCGAGATCTGCGTACCGTCGCGCGGCGCGGCGAACGTGTACCGTGAGATCCCGACGGAAGCGGCCGAACATGCTCGGCGGTGAAGTCCTGATCGGTCACGACGCTTGTTCTCCTTGGCACAGCCGCTTAAATCCACACCCGCGACAAAATGCGTGATGTCGTGCGTAGTCGAAGTCGGCCTCAGCAAGCGCCGCGTGATCACCGCTCCCGTGCAGCGCGAGGGCGCGTCGAATTCCGCGGGCGACGCGTCGCATGGCGCGCTCTCGCGTTTCGGCGTCGATGGTGTAGACACGGTCGATGATCGGATCCGCGGCGACAAACACCACGCGGGCCAACACGCGATCCAACGGAACGCCAAGCGTGAGATGCGGCCAGAGCTGATAGACCGTCACCTGGTACTCGGCATCGTCGTCATACGGGCCGGCTGCGGTGCGGGGCGCGCCCGTCTTCCAATCCACGACGGTGAAGCGTCTGTCTGCTTCTTCCATGGCGAAGTCGACCTTCGCGAGTACCTGCACCGTTCCACTTCGGAAGCCCGGCGCTGTCGGGCCGAACGTGGCGGGCTCGATCCAGATGCGCCGTGCTTGTCGAACTCGCAGGTCAAATCGCTCGGCGGCAATCCACGAGAGAAAGCGGTGAAACCACGCGGTCACGGCATCGCGTGCCGTCTCAAATGCGTCGGGTCGCAACTCCATGCGGTATTCGTGTTCGAAGAGCGCGAGTCGGCGATCCTCCGCACCCCCGGATTCGATATTCGTCGCCGCATCGTCCAAGCCGAATCCCAACGAGATTTGTGGAGTTGCGGCACGGCGAGTCCCTCGCCGACCGGCGCCCGGCCTCGTCGCCCGCGCCGCTATGGCGCGGTAGCGACCTTCCGCGGACGCGTCCCAATCCAGACGCATCTCGACGAGCGCCTCAGCGAGCAGGCGGTCGCCGCTTGCGGTCGCGGCGTCCGGATCGCAGGCCGTTCGCCCATCGCGCACGAGCCGGAGGTACGTGGCCGCGAGTCTGTGGAACACGTCGCCCTGCCACATCGATATCGTCTGCACCTTCTTCAGCACAGCGATCTCGCGCAGTCGTGCATCACGACTGTTCGCGCGAGCGTGTGTGATATACGACAGAAAATAGCGCCGCTCGCAGGCGTCAAGTGCCGTATCTCGGCTGGCTGACCAGGTGAGTAAGGACATAAGTCAAGCTCCGCGAGCGGGCTCCGAGGTCAGCGCACGCCGACCCGGAGCTACTCCTTCTCCTTGGCGTACTTGGTCTGCAGGAAGTCGACGTACGCGTCGAGCTCTCGCCGAGCGTTCGGCGAAAGGGTGCGATAGCGACGAAAGTGCACTTCCTCGACGGGTGTGAGTTCCTCGATGTCCGCGCCCACGAGGTACGGCACGCTGACCCCTAGCGCTTCCGCGAGCTGAACAAGCATCCCGTAGGAGGGGCTGCGGTCGCCGGCCTCAAGCTGAGAGACCGCGGATTGCGACGCGCCGATGCGACGGGCGACCCCACTTTGGGACAGTCCCGCATCTTCCCGCAATCGCGCGAGCCGCTCGCCAAAACTCTCGGTTTCCGCCTTCGCCTCGGTACGACGTTCCCGACTTGACACCTATTACTCTCCGTGATAGATTACTCTCAGTGATAGCAACCTATCACCGCGCGGGTCGTCCGCGCAAGAGTTTTCTTCTTTCTCAGGGAGTAGGACACGATGAGCACCTCAGCGCACGACCCCGCACCCGCGTCGGCCCCGGCAAATGCCGCTGATAGCCCTGGCGCGGGCGTACTCGAGCTGGATGAGGCCGATGGCGTCGGTTTCGACGAGCAGCACCGGCGCGACGAGCGCGATGGGGAAGGCCGGCGACGCGACAGCGTGGAAATCGCGTACAACGGGCTCGAAAAGCCCTTCACCGTCACGGCTGGAGAGGCGGTCCAGTCGCTGCTCAACCAGGCGATCGCCGCGTTCCACGTAACGACCCAGCCCCACCTTCTGGCACTCTACAATCAGGCCGGGGTGGAACTGCCGGACGCCGGCACGCTCGGGCACCTCGGCGTGAAGCCGGGCGATCACCTGCTGATGCGGCCGAGCGCCGTCAAGGGAGGTTGATGTGACCTCGCACACCGAGACGGGGGACACGGTCAACGAGATCCGTCTGCGGGTGCCGCTGGCGCTGCTCCGCGAAACGTTCGCGGAGCTTCGCCGGTGCGGTGCCGGTCGGCGCGAATGCCAGATGTTGTGGACGGGACCGTGGAGCGATCCGTCCACTGTCACGACCGTCGTGCACCCCGTTCATCGCGCGCGCGGCGATGGTTTCGAGCTCGATAGTGATTGGCTGACAATGTTCTGGCGCGAGCTCGCGCGTACGCGCTGCGGCGTGCGCGCGCAGATTCACACGCATCCGCGCGAGGCGTTTCACTCGCGAACGGACGACGCCTTTCCCATCGTGCACACACCCGGGTTCCTGTCGCTTGTTGTCCCGCATTTCGCGACGCGCGATGTTGGACTGCGCGATGCATACCTGGCAGAGATCGAGGTCGATGGGACGTGGCGATCATTTGATCCGACCGCGCGGCTCGAGGTGACCAATGACTGATCCGTTGCAGTCGCGCGTCCGGCCTGCCAACCCCTCCTCGCGTACGGATGAGGTGGGGC
>JALZAE010000459.1 GCA_030948535.1 Gemmatimonadota bacterium
GGGTACGGCCGATATCGAGGCAACCCCAACCGGACCCCGTTCACCGCACCCCGAACCCGCCTCTTCCGACTACATCGTACTTGGTGCGTTCGACTCCAGCGAACGCGTGATGGGTTTTGCTGCGTACGGCTTCACGCCCTGCACCACAGGCACTTTCGACTTGTACTGGATCGCGACCGACCCGACGGTGCACAACGCCGGGGTCGGCACCACTCTCCTCAATGAGGTGGAACGAAGGCTCGAGGGACACTTCGCCCGGATGCTTGTCGTCGAAACATCGTCCCGATCCGATTACGCCCCGACGCGCGGTTTTTACGGGCGACGTGGCTACACCGAAACCGCACGCGTGCGCGAGTTCTACGCGCCGGGCGACGATCGGATCATCTTCACCAAACGGTTCCATCGAGGAGCGAAGTCACCATGAGTGACTGGCAGCGAGTCCTGAAGGAAGGCGCGGTCGATACACTCGACAAGCTCGCCGAGAAGTTTGGCCACGACGTGATTGACGTCGAGGCACTCAGGCCCGCGTTCGAGAATTTCCAGATGCGCATCACACCGGCAGCCCTCGACCAGATCAAAGAGGTCGGCGATCCGATGTGGCAGCAATACATCCCGACGGTGCAGGAGCTCGAGATCGTCGATGGGATGATCGACTCCCTCGACGAAGATGGCGATTCGCCCGTTCCAAACATCACGCACCGGTACCCGGACCGCGCGCTCTTTCTGGTAAGCCCGGTGTGCGCGACCTATTGCCGCTTCTGCACCCGCCGCCGCAAAGTCGGCGATCCGGAGAAGATTCCGCTCAACCAGTACGAGTCCGCCTTCGCCTACCTGCGCGAGCACACGGAGATCCGCGACGTCATCATGTCCGGCGGCGACCCGATGATGCTCAGCGATCGCCGGCTCGAGTACCTGTTCCAGAAGCTCCGCGAGATCCCGCACATCGAGATCATCCGCATCGGCAGCCGCATCACGTCACATCTGCCGGAGCGCATCACGCCGGAGTTCTGCGAGATGGTGCAGAAGTACCACCCGATCTACATGAACACGCACTTCAATCACCCGAGCGAACTGACCCCAGCCGCTGTCGCGGCGCTCGACCGGCTCTCGCGCGCCGGCGTCGTACTCGGCTGCCAGACGGTGCTGCTCAAGGGAGTGAACGACGACCCCAAGATCATGATGAAGTTGATGCACGAGCTGCTGAAGGCGCGCGTCCGTCCCTACTACTTGTATATGGCCGACCAGGTCGCGGGCGGTGAGCATTTCCGCACGACCGTGCAGAAGGGACTCGAGATGATCAAGGCCATGCGCGGCTGGACCTCCGGGCTGGCGGTTCCGCATTTCGTCATCGACGCGCCCGGCGGCGGGGGCAAGGTGCCTCTCCTCCCCGAGTACGTCGAAGAGATCAACGACGAAGAGGTGATCTTCCGCAACTACGCCGGCGAGCGCTACGTCTACAAGCAGCCGAGGCAGGCGGTGCCCGTCGCGGCCTGCGGATCCTCTGGCGACTCCACTCCGGACATCGTGCCGATCGAGATCGGCAAAGCGCCGAAGCGCGAACGCAAGCCGGCGCGGCGAAGAAAGTCTGCGGGGTGAACCGGGTGTGGGGTGTAGGGTGTGGGGGAACTACAACGGCGGACTCTGCTCATTCGAGTCCGCCGGTTTCGTTCCAGAGATGTTGGGCGCGTTGCATCGATGATGCTCGCGCGGGCCGCGCGCTGAGATTGTCTCGTCATCCTCTGGGAGATCTCGCATGCGGCTCACACCACTTCTGATGCTCGCTCTTCTTGCACTCGCGCCGCGCGCCGGAGCGCAGGCGGCAACATCGACGCTTTCGAACGCGCCAAAGGCACAACGCGTGAGTGTCGGAACGGCGACGCTGGCAGTCGAGCGAACCGCGTTCTGCGGCGACGGCAGCTTCGAGGTCGGACGGTCGGCGGGCAAGAGCTGCACCGGACACGGCGGCGTCGCCGAATGGACCAACGGCGTGCTCGACGGGCATGTCGCGCCGGTCGCGAAATGCGCCGACAGCACGAGCTGGTACAACAAAAAAGGCGCGCCGTGTCGAGGACACGGCGGCGCCGCCAACAAACCCACGAATGGGGCAAAAAAGCTGGTCGGGAAGAATCGCTCCCCGCTTCCTCCTCCGTAGTCCTCTACGCCTCCACTAGCTCCTCGGTCGCGCCCTTCGGCGACTCGGCGATCACCCTTTGCGCGGCTTCGGCCGGCATCTCTTCGTAGCCGCGGAATCGGCGGGAGAACATCGCTCGGCCATGCGTCATCGAGCTGAGGTCCGTGGCGTAGAGGTGTAGCTCAGCTTGCGGGATCACGGCGCGGACGCGCGTCCCGACCCCCGCGAGTGTGTCGGTGCCGAGGATGTGCCCGCGGCGCGATGAGATATCGCCCATGACGTCGCCGAGGTATTCGTCGGGCGTCGTGATGTCGAGCTCGTCGAGCGGCTCGAGGAGCACCGGCTTGCACTTTGGAGCGACCGCCTTGAAGGCGAGGATGCCGGCCATCTTGAACGACATTTCGTTCGAGTCGACCGAGTGATAGCTGCCGTCGAAGCATTCGACCTTGAAGTCGACCAGCGGAAAGCCCGCGAGCACCCCCCGCGCCGACGCTTCCTGAATGCCGCGATCCACCGCGGGAATGAACTTGTTCGGAATGGAGCCGCCGACGATCTCATCGATGAACTCATAGCCACCACCGCGAGGCGCGGGCGCGAACCGGACCCAACAGTCGCCGAACTGGCCGCGCCCACCGGATTGCTTCTTGTGCCGGCCCTGCCCCTCGGCTTTTCCCTTGATCGTTTCCCGGTACGCGATCTTTGGCTTGGACAGCTCGCCAGCCACGCCGTATTTCCGTTTGAGCTTGGACATGTTGACGTCGAGATGTCGCTCGCCGAGTCCGGAGACGATCGTCTCGTGGGTCTCAGAGTTGTAGTGCGTCTCGAACGTCGGGTCCTCATCGTGCAGCCGGTGCAGCCCCTGCTGCAGCTTCTCCTCGTCGTTCCGAGCCGCGGCGTGGACGGAGAGTGTGACCATCGGCTCGGGGAATTTCACTTGTGGCAACCGTACCGGATGCTCGCGGGTCGACAGCGTGTCATTCGTGTGTGTGTTCTTGAGCTTGGCGACGCACCCGATATCGCCGGCGTGTAGTCGAGGCACCTCGGTACGGTCCCGTCCGTTGGCGACACTGAGATGTCCGAGTTTTTCTACGCCATTGCGCGTGGCGTTGAAGACTTCCTGCCCATTGGCGACCGCGCCGGAGAAGATGCGGAAGAACGAGACGTCACCGACGTGCGGCTCGCTCTGTGTCTTGAAGACGAGGGCGGCGAATGGCGCGTCGTCGCGGGCGTGGATCTCGACCGTGTGGTCTCCCTCGGCGCCCTTGAAGGCGTGGAGCTCTTCCATGTCGTAGGCCGACGGCATCAGCTCGACCAGCTTGGTGAGCACGGCCCGCATTCCATAGGTCAGCTCCGAGGAGCAGCAAAAGAGCGGGAAAATGTCCTGCCGCTTCATCCCCTCTTTCATGGCCGAGATGGCATCGTCGCGCGTGATCTCGCTTCCCTCGAGGTAGCGCTCGAGGAGCGAGTCATCCGTGGCGGCGATCGTCTCGATCAGCTCCTGGTAGTAACGGTCGAAGAGCGCCTGCATGTCGGCGGGGACATCGACTTCCTCGTACTCGCCCGTCTTCGTCCCTTTCTTATAGATGTGCGCTTTCTTGGAAAAGAGGTTGAGCACACCGCGAAATGACGGACCCTCGCCGATCGGGATCTCGACCGGAATGACCTTACTGGTGAGCCGGGTTCGAATCTGCTCGTAGATCCGGTCGAAGCTCGCGTTCTCCTTGTCCATGAGCGTGACGACGAACAACACCGGATCGCGCCGCTCGATCGCTTCACGGAACATCTTTTCGGTGCCGACCTCGACACCCGCCGTCGCGCCAACGGCGACGAGAGCGCCGTCCGCCGCGCCCAGCCCGCCGATGGCATCGCCCTGGAAATCCGCGTATCCCGGCGTGTCGATCAGATTGATCTTCGCGTCCATCCATTCGGCGTATGCGCAGCCGAGGTTGATGGAGTAACCCCGTTCGATCTCTTCAGGGGCATAGTCGGTGAGCGCCGTCCCTTCCTTGACCGAGCCATGTCGCTTGCTGGTGCTGGACACGTACGCGAGCGCATCGACCAGAGTGGTCTTTCCGCTGGCGCCGTGTCCGACTACCGCCACGTTGCGGATCTCGGCACTGGAGTACTCTTTCATTTTTCCGCCCCTCGGATCGCGTGTCTTCGCGATCTTACAAACAGGGGGGGTCAGGGGCTAGGGGTTGTGGGGCTGGGGCGCCGAATCGGGCCGCACGCGCCACCCCTCAAACCCCAATCCCGAACCAACGTCCTCCAGTGCGCTACATCACGAATAACGCTTAACAGCCTTCGTCTCTACACGTCGGATCGAGTGACGGCATCCGCCGTGTAATTCGGAACTGAGACGTGAACGAGTGGAGGTGGTGTGATGCGAACGGCAACGAAAGTGCGCGCGATGGTCGCGCTGGCGGGACTTTTTCTTGGAGCGTGTGCCTCGAACCCGCGGCTGGGCGTAGTGTACGCGCGGCGCGGTCCGCCGGTGGAGCGTGTCGAGGTGATCTCGGTCGCGCCCGACCGCGACCAGGTGTGGATCAAGGGCCACTGGGCGTGGCGCGGCGAAGACTACGAGTGGATTTCCGGACGCTGGTCCGCGCCCGAGCGCGGCTATCGCGAATGGATTCCAGGTCGTTGGGAGCATGACCGGAATGGGTGGTTCTATGTTGAGGGAAGGTGGAGATGAGAGAAGGTGTTAGGTGCGAGGCGTTAGGTGTTAAGGCGCCTAACCGAGTCTCGAGGCGGCCCTAAAACACCTTAACACCTTAACACCTAGCACCTCGCCTGTTGCGCAATAGACCACGGGGCCGACAGCGAATGCTGTCGGCCCCGTGTCGTGCTTGCAGTCGCACGAAATTTACGGACGAAAAGATGTGTTCAGTTCAATCTCCCTCGTACTCGTAAGTGAGTCCATCGGCTTCACGGACGCTCTCGAGGAAACCGTCGAGGCGGTACAGCGCGTCGCGGGCGGGGGTGGCGATCGAGTCGATCGTCATGGTGATCGCGCGCCAGGCGCCTTCGGGCCAATCGGGCATCGCCAATCCGGCGACGAGACGACGCAGCTGCGCGCCGCTCTCGGACAAGAGCTGCGTCGCGGTCGCCGACAGCACGTCGAATGGAATATCGAGATCGCTGGTCATCAGCTCGCCGGTGACGTCGTCGCGCCAGGCGGTGTCTCCCACCGCGCCGCGCTCCGGCCACACACCGAGATGACGGAACGAGCCCGCGCCATCGCCCGTGCGGTGACTCTCCACCGCCGCGGCAAGGGCCAGCGCCAACGACTCGGGGCTCGGAATTCCATACAGGGTCACTACGTCCCTGGCCCGCCGCTCTGAAGCGAACATCGCGGGTACGGAATCCACTCGCGCCAAGACGAGCGACTGTTCAGGCTGTTCCTCGAGTAGCACGAGGAAGTCCATCTCCCCTCCACTGAGGGTTTGCGGATTCGGATGCATCGCTGTGTCCGTCAGTCGGACAACCAGCGCATCCGGCACAGCGTCACACGCGTACTGGCAAAAGCGAGGCCGATCATACGCGAATGTCGCTCGCTCGTTCCAACCCAAAGGACGAGGGAATGTTCCGCGTGGTTTCCGCGAGCGTTGCATCGTGACGAGGTCGTGACCCGTCGCGCTCACGCGTTGCATTTCGCAACGGATCCCGCTCTATCCAATATCGACGGGCGTCCGGGTAAGCTTGAGACCGAGCGCCAACGCGGCCGCCAACACGAGATAGACGACCGAGATCTCGCCCCGCGACAACGCAATCTCGAAACCGGGGCGCAATCGCTCTGGGACGATTGCGTAGTCGACGACGTACGCCGCGCCCACGAAGACGAGCGCGGCGCCCACAACCATCCATCCGCGAAGCCGCCGGGCCAGGGCGGTAAAGATCACGCCCCATAAGACCACCGAGGCGACGTGCACCAGGACGCCGAGCGTCGTGACGCGAAGGTCGAATTCGTCGAACAGGTAGGCCCGGCTCCCAATGAACACGTGGGCGACCGCGTTGAGCGGACGGAAGGCGGCGCGGTGCGCACGCCCGAATCCGATCAGAACCCCGGCCGATGCCGCGGCCGCGATCAGTCCAGTCGCGATACCCCGTTTGACGAGATCATTGACTCCGGTTTGCTGCACGGGGGGAAAGAAAGCGGTGCGCCGAACTCCACTCAAGGCCTCACGATTGGCAGTTTCCGCACCGTGATTCCGCGCGCCGAGCCTTGCAGCGCTCGTCATGCTCCGGCATTATTTCGCCATGACTCACACGGCGACGCAAGCGGCCACAGTGTTGGTCGTCGAAGATGATGGCGACCTGCTCCCGGTGCTACAGCGCATGCTGAGCGGCGAAGGGTACACCGTGCGCACAGCGACCAGCGCGGAAGGCGCCCTCAGTACGGCGATGGAGTGGCAACCGAACCTCGTCATTCTCGACGTCGGGCTGCCCGATGGCAGCGGCTTCGATGTCACGCGCCGGCTGCGGGAGCAGGGATTCCGATCTCCAATGCTCTTGCTCACCGCGCGCACATCGGTGAGCGACAAAGTCAGCGGCCTCGATGCCGGCGCCGATGACTACCTACCAAAACCATTCGAGTATCCCGAGCTGCTCGCCCGCGTGAAGGCGTTGCTCCGGCGCGCCACCTTCACGTCGGCCACGAACGTCGTGCACGTGCGCGACCTCACGCTCGATCCGATCAGCCGGCGCGTCGAGCGCTCGGGGCGCCCGATCGAGCTGACGCAGAAGGAGTACGCGCTGCTCGAGTACCTCATGCGCAACGCCGACCACCCCGTCTCACGCCAGCAAATCGCCGAGCACGTGTGGAAGTACGAGGTCGACCCGCTGACGAACGTCGTCGACGTCTACATCAACTACTTGCGCAAGAAGATCGAAGACGACAAAGCAGATCCGATGATTCGCACGGTGCGCGGCATCGGCTACATGCTGCACAGCTGAGACTCCAAGCGGCGGTCAGCGATGACCGCCGCTCTTCACGCTATCACCGCGCACCCAGTTCGGCATCGCCATCCACGCGTCGGGATCGACGTCCTTGCCGTGGACGTATACGGCATAGTGCAGGTGCGGGCCCGTGGTGAGACCCGTCGTACCGACGCGGCCGATGAGCGTGCCCCCTCGGATCACGTCCCCCTGCTTCACTACCACCGTGTCCAGATGGAAGTACGCCGAGTGAACGCCCTGGCCATGATCGATCATCACGCTGTTGCCGGTGAGCGTGTAGCTCCCCACCAGCTCGACGATGCCGGCGGCCGACGCGACGACCGGCGTGCGCTTCGGCACCGCGATGTCGACGCCGGTGTGCCGCCACGATGCGACTTCGCCCGCCTTGAGCTCGGCGGTGTCGCCCGCAAACGCGCCGTGGGTCGCACGGGATGAATCGAGCGCGATCGCGCGCGATGAATCGGTCGCCGGATAGTAGAAGCGGTCGGCGCCATAGCCGGTGTGGCGGCCGCCGCGTACGGGCTCGCGCCACGCACCACTCCACCGCCGCTGCGGACTGTCGCCGATCAGGATCTGACGCATCGCCCGCGCGTCGCGCGCAATGTCGGCGCCGCGCTTGAGCAGTGCGAGGTGCTGCGCATCGAGCAGGATGACTTCCTGCGGAAAACGTTGGTCGGCAATCGGCACCTGGCGCGAGATGCGTCCGCCGGGCCGGTCCATCGTCAGCGTGAAGGAGCCGGCGGGTTGGTCCGCCGGCAGCGCGATGATCGCTCCAATCCCGCTGCCCGCCTTGTAGCACGGCAACGGTGCGCCCGCCCACGTGCAGCCCGGGGCGTTCGTCTCGACACCGTCGGCGAATGCGAACAGCACGCCGCCCCGCTTCGGCTGCGCAGGCTGCATGTCGACGATCCCCGTGTCGGCCGCGGCATGAAGACCCGCCGCGCTGTCCGCGGGAACCGCGGTCACACCGCTCGGCAACTGCGCCTTCGCCGCCGCGCTCTCCGCCACGGCCTGCTTTGGCACCACGACCGTCGTGTCCTGCTTCTTCGTGTCCTTGGAGATCATGTCGCACGCACTCAGCGATGCGGCTGACCCCACGGCGAACAGCAGCGCTGCACTATGGCGCATGAAAAATCCTATCTAGGTTTGACACAGTGAAAGGCAAAGCCCACGCCACAGAGAAGGAGGTTTTTAGGCGCCCAACACCTAGCACCTGACCCCTGGCAGCTGGTTATCGGTACCCCTGCGCCTGCATCGCGAACAACTCCCCGTACAGTCCGCCCGCGCCGACGAGCTGCTCGTGCGAACCGTCTTCGACGATCTCCCCATTGCGCAGCACGATGATGCGATCGGCCATGCGCACCGTCGAGAAGCGATGCGAGATGAGCACCGCCGTGCGACCCGCGACGAGCTCGGAGAATCGCACGAACACCTCATACTCCGCGCGCGCGTCGAGCGCCGCGGTGGGCTCATCGAGGATCAGCACCTGCGCATCGCGCATGTACGAGCGCGCGAGCGCGATCTTCTGCCATTCGCCGCCGGAGAGATCGACGCCGCCGTCGAACCGCCGGCCGAGCATCTGGCGATAGCCGCCTTCGAGCCGCGGCAGCAGCGATGATGCGAGCGACTTGTCCGCGGCGTCCTGAATGACGGCCGGCACGGCATGATCGCCATTTTGTTCCGCGACATCGGCTGCGTCGGGAGCGAGTGCGTCCATATCCCCGATCCGCTGGGCATCGTCGAACCTGCCGAGGTAGTCCTGCACGTCGTCGATGCGGCCGACGCCGATGTTCTCATCGAAGCGCATGTCGTAACGCACGAAATCCTGAAAGATCACGCCGATCGTCTGCCGCACCGAGGCGAGATCGTACTCGCGTAGATCGCGGCCGTCGAGAAGAATGCGACCTTCGCTCGGATCGTAGAGGCGGGCCAGCAGCTTGGTGAGCGTCGTCTTCCCCGCCCCATTCTCGCCGACGAACGCCACGCGCTCGCCGCGCCCCAGATGAAAGCTGACGTGGCGAACGGCCCAGCGCTCGCTGCCGGGATAGCGGAAGCCGACGTCCTCGAAGGTGAAGCCATCGCGAAACGGCGACGGTACCAGCGGCGCGCCGGGCGCCGAAGAGATCGCCGGCCGCATGTCGAAGAAGTCGAACATGTCCTTCAGGTAGAGGCTCTGCTGATAGACGTCGCTCGCGCTGAACAGGAGCCGCTGAATCAGGTCGCGGCTCCGCATGAAGCTGGCGGCGAGAAAGGTCAGCGTGCCGATCGTCAGCCCGCCCGAGATCGTGCGGATCAGGATCACGACGTACGCCGCGTAGTAGCCGATGCTGCCGAGCACCGCCAACGCCGCGCCGACGATGGCCTTGCGACGGGCAAGCTTGCGATTCTGCTCGTAGAACGCGGTCGACAGCACGCGGAAGCGGTCGATGAGATACGGCGACAGGCCGAACATCTGGATCTCTTTCGCGGTCTCGTCGCTGGCGCCAAGATAGCGGAGATAGTCGAGCAGCCGTCGCTCGGGCGTCCACCGGAACATCAGCGAGTATTCGCGCGACGCGTAGTGCGCTTCGCCGAGGAAGCTCGGAATCACGGCCACCACCAGCAGCAACACGAGCCACGGATTGAACACGAGCAGCGCGCCGGCCAATGCCACGAGTGTGATGGCGTCCTGAAACGCGCCGTACAACTGGCTGAGCAAGCCCACGCGACCGGTCGTCTGGCGGCGTGCGCGATCGAGCTGGTCGTAGAACGCCGGATCCTCGAAGTGATAGAGGTCGAGCGTCGCCGCGTGCTCCATCAGCAGCACGCTGGTGCGATTCGAGAAGAGATCGCCGAGTTGGCTCTCGATGAGCGATGACGTTCGACCCAGCAGATCCGCCAGCAGCATCAACACGAACTCGAGCGCCACCAACTTCCAGAGCCGGTCCGCGCTCGCCGTGTGGGCGCGGACGCCGAGCACGGTGTCGATGATGAGCTTACCGACCCAGAGCACCGACACCGGCACGAAGGAGCGGATGAGGCGCAACCCACCCATCGCCAGGGTGTATCCTCTATGAGTCTCCCATACCATCTTGAGTAGAGGCGGTATGTAGCGGAGCGCGCGGATGCGCTCGCGCCAGGTCGTCGGCTCGGGCGTTTCGACGCGGCCGCGGCCACGCGGCTTTCGAGCCCTCGGAGCGGTCATGGCCGAAAGATAGCCGTCGCGCGGCGACCGCAGGTTACGAGCGAGCCCTTAACCTCGAGCGTATCGCGTCGTCTACCGAGTGAACCTTTCACCGCTGCCGCGGGCATTCTCATGTCGAAGCTTTTGACTTTCGTCGCGCTCGGCGCGATCCTCGTCGTCGTACCGGCGTTTACTAGTTCTTCCACAGCGGGCGTGCCGGGGCGCGAGCAGACCGCCGATGAGCAGGTGAAGCACGTGCTCAACCGGCTCGCCTTCGGCCCGCGTCCCGGCGAATACGAGAAGGTGCGCGCGATGGGCGTCGACAAGTGGATCGATGCGCAGCTGCGCCCCGAGCGCATCGATGATCGCGTCACGGATCAGTTCCTAGCCGCGCACTTCCCTTCCGCCCGCATGTCGCCGGGCGAGCTCATGTCGCAGTATCCAATCGTCAACGCGGCGCAGCTCGCCAAGCGCGCGCAGGGCAAACAGCTCACGCGCGATGACTCGATGCAATTGATGCAGACCGCGCGTCGCAATTATCAGTTCGTCGGCCAGCTCCTGAGCGAGCGCATCACGCGCGCCGAGATGAGCGAGCGGCAGCTCGATGAAGTCATGACCGAGTTCTGGCTCAACCACTTCAATGTTTTCGTGGCGAAGGGCCAGCCCGAGCGCTACTTCCTCGCCGACTACGAGACGAACGTGATTCGTCCGCGCGCGATGGGGAAATTCCACGATCTGCTCGAGGCCGTCGCCAAGAGTCCGGCGATGCTGTTCTACCTCGACAACTGGGAGAGCATGCGCGACTCCACGCGTCCGTCGCTGGCGCAGGACAACCGCCCCGGCTTCCGCAGTGGGGGCGGCGCGATTCGGCGTAGACCAGGCGCGTTCAATGGCCGCGGCATCGGCATGAACGGGATGGGCGATCCGCGGCGCGATTCATTGATGCAGCTGGCGGCGCAGCGCCGGCCGAAGGGACTAAACGAGAACTATGGGCGCGAGCTGCTCGAGCTGCACACGCTCGGCGTTGACGGCGGGTATACGCAACAGGATGTGATCAACGCTGCGCGCGCGCTCACCGGGTGGACCATCGATCGCCCGCGTCAGGACGCCGAGTTTGTCTTCCGTCCGCAGATGCACGACGCCGGCGAGAAGATCGTGCTCGGTCATACGATGCCGGCCGGACGCGGAATGGAGGATGGGGAGGAGCTGCTGAAGATCGTCGCCACGCATCCAGCGACGGCGCGCTTCATCGCGACCAAGTTGGTGCGTCGCTTCGTCAGCGACTCGGCGCCGAAGGCGCTGGTCGATCGCGCTGCGGCGACCTTCACGCGCACCGACGGCGACATTCGCGAGGTCGTCCGTACGATCGTGACGAGCGACGAGTTCTTCTCGCGCGCGGCGTACAAGTCGAAGGTCAAGACGCCGTTCGAGCTCGTGGTCAGCGCGCGGCGCGCCGTCGGCGCGCAGCCGGACACGACGCCGCGCACCGCGCAGATCATCGCGCGGCTCGGCCAACCGATCTACGGACATCAGGCTCCGGACGGCTATCCGGATGTGGGCGACGCCTGGATCAACACCGGCTCGATTCTCAACCGCATCAATTTCGGGCTCGCGCTCGCCGCGGGCCGCGTGCCTGGAGTGTCGGCCAATGGGTGGCCGGATGCGACGACACTCGCGATGGCGACGCGCGACTCGCAGGTCGATGGCGTGATCCGCACCTTCCTTCGCGGCGAGGCGTCGCCCGATACGAGAAAGATCTTGCTGTCCGGGAACAATCCACTCGCCGCGACCGCCGTCGCCGTCGATACGCTGACGGCCGACGACATGGAGCCGGTGATGCGCGGAAAGGAGAACAACCTGCCCGGCGCGCGGAAGCTCGGACTGCCCGCGGGCGA
Source organism: Gemmatimonadota bacterium (assembly GCA_030948535.1). Lineage (GTDB taxonomy): Bacteria > Gemmatimonadota > Gemmatimonadetes > Gemmatimonadales > Gemmatimonadaceae > JALZAE01. The sequence continues at coordinate 12,149 of JALZAE010000459.1, forward strand.
TCCGCTCGGCCGCGGTCGGCCACAGCTCTCGGGACTCACGCAAATCGTGGGGCTCGCCTTCGGCGCACCAGAATTTCAGAGACGTTGA
>JALZAE010000463.1 GCA_030948535.1 Gemmatimonadota bacterium
CCTTGGTCAAGGGTTCGTCGAACGCTTCGGTGACGGCCGCGATCCCACCGAAATTCGTTCCGAGCCCGGCGGCATTGGTGCCGGCATGCGTGGTATTGTCCTCGCCATTGTAGACGGCCTGCGTGGCGGCGGGGAGCGTGCCGCGATCCGCGTTCGTGATCCATCCCTTCTGGCCGCGCAGACGTCGTATCTGTGAGGCGTGCCGTGCTTCGACGGAATGGATCTGCAGCGCAGCCGTGAGCACACCCTTGTTGGCGGCGACGTTGCCCGCCTGGCCCTTGTAGGCACGCACGCCCGTGTCTTCGAACGCCTGCGCGACGGCGAGAAATGTCGTCTTGTTCGTGAAGACATCCGGGAACGCGCCTTTCGCCGTGAAGTCGAAGGACGGTTTCGCAACCGGGGTACTCGAGAAGAAATCGGCGATGATGGTGCGCAGAAACCGCACGTGCGCCGTCTCATGCATGCTGATCTGCTGCACCGCGCTATTCTCCGCGGTAGTGAACGAATTCGCCAATCTGGCGAGCCCTGTGCGATAGAATTCGTCCTCGAGGTACTCGAGCGTGAGCGCGAAATTGAGCGAGTCGAGGATGGGCGCCAAGCTTTGCGCGCCGGCCGTGCGGCTGAAGGTGGCAAGAGCGAGCGGCACGCCAATGCCCAGCGCTGCGATCATCGTGGCGCTGGGCATTGGCGCACGCGCATCGCCGATGCTCGGGTCCCGTCTCGCAGTCTCCGGCGCCGCGTCGGAGATCGTTATATGGTCTGATATCACGTGATCTCTCCAGAAGACCGTGGGCCTACGAGATGAATCGGATGGATTCTTTGATGAAGAGTCCTGCACCGCCAAGCGCCTGGCCGGAGCCCAGCGCCTGCCCTGGCTCCAGGGCCTGATCCAACCCCGAGGTGCGGTCCACGACGTCATCGCCGGCAAAGTCGCGACTGCCCGGATTCAGAAGATCACGGATGGTCGCCGCGTGGCGCGCCTCGACGGACACGATCTTCCCTGCCACACCGAGATTGGCGAGATCCTTGAGGAGCTTGCCGGCGCCGTTGTACGCGCCAACTCCAATGTCCTCGAAGGTCTTTGCCGTGCGGAGAATGCCCACGCGATCTTTGAAGTTCACTGTACTGAAATCGGTGGTGAGATTGGGGATCTTCGCGGTGCCGAGGACCTGCGCCAGAAAGTCGCGGTGAATGACCTCGTGATTCTGAATGTCGGTGAGCACCAGTTGCTCGCCCGCGGATAGACCGGAGGCCGAAAACGACTGCACGACTTGCGAGTAGAAGGCAGCCTCCAGTTGCTCGAGCGCGTACGCGAAGTTGAGCACGCCGGTGTCTGTCCCGATGTCGATCGTCAGCTCCTCGCTCGGCGCGGCTGGGCTGGTTACCCCCTTGCTGTCGTTGCATGCCGCGAACACGCTGGGAAGAAACACAGCGACGCCGCCGAGCGCGGCGACGCGCAGAAAGTCGCGCCGCGTCGATTCCTTCCACAGATCAGAGACGCGCGCGATGGTGATTCGTGCCGGGGCTTGGTCGGTCATTGGATGCACTCCAGAGTCGGCAGGCCGACTGTCGGCCGAGCGGGATGTCGTTGGGTGCCGACTCATCGCGACGCTCCGGAGACGAAAATGATCGGGCAGTTCACGATGATGCCGGCCGCGGGAATGCCGCCGAGCGATGCGTTGCGGGCGCCTTGCGGAGTCGCCGAGGCGAGCCAACCGTCGGCGTACAGCTCGATCACGTTGAGTGGAGCGATGGATTCGCGCTTGTCGGTCGTGATCCGTCGCACCACGCCGGCGTCGAACGCCGCCTGCGTCCACTTCACCGGATGGACATCCCAGAGCGGACTGTAGGCGACCGCGTCGCAGAACGCGGAGGGATTATTCGCATCCTGACAGCCCGCTTGCTCCTGAAAGATGTTGAGGGGATCGCCCTCGCCGAGCACGGCTGATTGCAGTCCCTGGCGTTCGGGGTTGTTCACTCCGCGCGGGCCGTTCACGATCGGCACCAGTGCCTCCCTCGCCGAACGGAACGATTTGTCGTCCGCGGGAAATGGGGCAAAGTTCAGATTCGGCGTGAACGTCCCCTTCTCGAGCGCGGACAGATCGTGATCTGAGGTCTCGGTGCTCGAATAGAGGATGGCGAACCCTTCGTAGAAGCCGTGGACGAGCTGCATCTTCACCTTCATGCCCACGGTGTCGAGGCTGATGACGCGGTCGTGAAGGCCCGTCTTGTTCGCCACGTGCGACGCGTTGTACACGATCTTGCCGTCTGTCGTGACGAGCGGCGTGTACATCGCATCGCCGATCGAGCCCGGTACGGTGGACGGGTCGAGCGGAAAGAGATCGCGCCCGGGCACGAGCTTCCGCACCGGCGCAAAATCGACGTTCCCGACGAACTTGAGCACCGGAAAGTTGTTGGGGTTCGCCCGACCACCGCTCGCGATCGTCGCTGTCTGCACCGCTTTCGTGCGCATGGCATGGACGAGCTTGGGCGTCCAGTTGACGCCCAAGCGAATAGACTCGTCTACATCGTTCGTTTCCGTGATGATGAAGTACACCGAGCCGCCACTGGCATCCTGACCTCGGTAGAGCGGCAGCACGGCGGTGGCGCCGATAGTGTCCAACTGCGTCGCGCTGGCAAGACTGTTCGGTAACGTTTTGAGTCTACGTGGTGCCGTGCTGTTATCGTTGCAGCCAATGGCGGAGAGGCCGAGGCCGACCAGCGACATGAGTGTGACCGTGTTCCGCATCGCTTGTACCGCCTCGGGAATGGGATGTGTCAGCTATCAGCGCCGTTTCTCGAGAACCGCAACTCGCATCACCCGGCGCTCAACGGGACAATGCTATTTTCGGAATGCTACTGTTGCATGATATGTGCAACAGTTTGGTAACGGCAGCGACCGCTCGCCGTGCGCGAATACGATCTGCCGTTGCGGTCGCGGACGAAGGAGACTCCGGGCGGGGCCGGGCGGGGCCGGGCGGGGCCGGGCGGGGCGGGGCCACCTTCGTCCGCCTGGCACCCGGGGTTGGACCCTGGCCATGTGCGAGTGGTGCGCTACGGTCGGCCACCCGCCATGCCGGACATCGCGACCGGATGATCGGGGTCTTCTGTGTTGTTCATCGGACCGAAGAGCAACTTCTCGGTATAGGGCGCGGGCTTCATTGCTTTCAGTAGCATGATCTGGTCGCCATACATCTTTCGTGCATCGGTGACCGATCGTTTTCCGCGAATGATCTCGTCGGCGAGGTTGAGCGCGAGGAAATTCGCGGCTTCCTTGTCGCATCGCGCGGAGATCTCCCCGGCCGTCCGCTCCACGACGACACTACCGTCGTAGCGCGCGAGATCGTTGTACTTGCCCGCAACCGCCTTATAGTCGATCCATTGCTGCATCACGTCCGTGTGGTGGGCGGGAAACTCGTGCGGATGCTCGACGCGGTAGACCACGGTCCGCTTCCACGGTCCCGTCTTTCCCCAGGCCATCATATCCGAGGACATTGCGGCGGGCGGACCATACTTCTTCGTCATGAACATCGCGGCCTCCTTCGACGCCATCGGCCAGGCGCTCATCATCTGCTCCATCTTCTGCATTCCCATATTGTCTTGTGCGACGGCGGTACCGCCGACCGCGAGGAGCGCTCCAACGACCGCCCCAACCATTCGCGTCCGCTTCAGCATGATGCGATTCTCCGAGTGTGAGTCGGCGTACCGCGCACGAAGTAGTGCCATGCGTCCCGCGGTCGCCGTCTCGTATTGGGTTTGCATTTCCCACGCCAAACTGTCGCATTTCTGTATGCAACAGTTGGCGGAAAGTGCTCGATCTGTTGTTCGCTCGCGCGCCCTACGGGGCCGGCGCATCGCTAACGACGGTCGCGACTGGTCGCGCGATGCAATGCGTGTCGTGCGCGGCTCGAGCGGTCCACACGGGCGGAGTCGGAGTCCAGCGAGCGCGTTACTCGCCTCGTGCGGACTTTCTTCACGCGCTGCCCACAGCGCTTCACCTGCTGCCCAGACGGCCGCGCCGAGCAGGACCCATCCTTCAGCAGGGATTGCCCCAATGGCGAGAGAGACGGCAAGCCATATGGCGACCGCTACGCGCCAGGCGTGGTCGCCAGAAGCATGAGCGTGGAGCAGGACATCACCGCGGCACCCCGGTTCCGATGGCCGACGGTCGCGCCGAGAACCGGCGAAGCGCAATCTCCGGAACATTGTTGCTGCCGACCCCGGTCACAAAGGAATTGGCCGTCTGGCGCGGAAACGACAGAGTCTCTGCCAACCCGATCTCGCCGTTCCAGTGCGGCTGCCGGGAATGTGCCAAGG
>JALZAE010000474.1 GCA_030948535.1 Gemmatimonadota bacterium
ACGCTTCCCACAGCTCGATGCTGCCTCCACATTGCGCGACATCACGGTGATCGACGACGAAGGCGCGGTCTACCGCGGCGCGAAGGCGTGGGTGCTCTGCCTCTGGGCGACGCGCCGCTACCGCGCATGGGCGCTCACGCTCGGCTCGCCCGGCGCGATGCCCGCGGCGAAGCGATTCGTGAATTGGGTCTCGAGACATCGCAGCCGGCTTGGCGCCGCCGGCTGGGTGTTGCGGAGGATGGCGTGATGGTGAAGAGCTCGGCGGCAAAGAGCGATGTCGGTGCACCAAGGACGACCAAGGGCGGCGAGACGCGCGCGCGCATCCTCGAGACCGCGCTCGATCTCTTTCGCCAGCGCGGCTACGACGAGACGACGATGCGCGCCATCGCCGAGGGCGCGGACGTCTCGTTGGGCAACGCGTACTACTACTTCACGTCGAAGGAGCACCTGATCCAGGCGTTCTATGGACGAACGCATCAGGAGCATCTCGAGGCATCCGCGCCGATTCTCGCCGCGGAATCATCATTCAAGGCGCGCTTGCTCGGCGTGATGCACGCGAAGCTCGCGACGATCGAGCCGTATCATCGATTCGCCGGCATTCTCTTCAAGAGCGCGGCGGACCCCGAGAGTCCGTTGCATCCGTTCAGCAAGGAATCTGGACCGGTGCGTGATGAAGCGACGGCGCTGATGCGCGAGGTCGTGGACGGATCGACGATCAAGCTACCGGACGACCTGCGCGCAGAACTGCCGCGGCTGCTCTGGCTCTACCACATGGGCGTCATTCTCTTCTGGATCCACGACGGCTCGGCGAAGCGCCAGCGCACGCGAACGTTGATCGAGATGTCGGTCGAGCTGATCGCGCGGCTGGTGAGCGTCGGAGGCAATCCGCTCATGCGGCCGGTGCGGAAGGCGGTGTTGCGGATGGTCGAAGGAACGAAGGGCTAGTGTTAGGGTGATAGGTGCCAGCTGTTGAGGGCGCGCGAGAGATCCTGTTGCCGCCCTAACACCCAAGACCTGACACCTCAACCTGCCTTTCTCACTGCCGACATCCCCCCTTGGGATTCGGCTTCGGCTTGTCTACCACGATCCGCTCCGGCCGATTTGCCACGGCGAGCGCGACGTCCTTCACAAAGTTGCCGACGCGGGCCGAGTGATCGTAATCGATGTACTGCGGCTCGTCGGTCACGATGTGATAATCCTGATGGTAGCCGAGCGAGAAGTAGCTGATCGGAATGCCGTAGCGCGCGTACATGTAGTGATCGCTGCGGCAGTAGCGGTTGAGCGGATGGCCCGGCGCATCGAACGAGTAGTCGATCTGCATCGGCTGGGTGCGTACGGCGGTTCTCACGGTGTTCACCGAGTCGATGATGTCGCCGAGCTGCGTGGAGAGGCGGCGCGATCCGATGACCTGCAGCGACCAGGGCCCGCCGTTTTTGACATCCTCAGCGCGGCCTCGGCCGACCATGTCCATGTTCAGCTGGGCGACGATCGAGTCGCGCGGCACCGTCGGGTTGTCGGTGAAGTGCTGCGAGCCGAGCAGTCCGGCTTCCTCGCCGGTGTGTGAGACGAAGATGATGGAGCGCTTCGGTTTCTGTGCCGACCGCGCGAGGTTCTCCGCGATCTCGAGCATCACGACGGTGCCGGATCCGTCATCGTCGGCGCCATTGGCGATCGAGTCGAGCCGTTGCGCCGGACGGATCTTGCGCAAGCTGTCGAGGATCGCCTGGATCTGCGTCCACTGCTCCGGCGTCGGCGGGGTCGGCCGAGTCTGTGCGCCCTCGGGCCGAATCACTCTGTTGTACGCGCGCAGGGAATCATGATCGACCGCGATGCGCTGGATGCCGATGTGATCGTTGTGCGCGCCGATGGCGACGTACTCGCCGCGGAGCTTCGGATCCGATCCGGTCAGGATGCCGATGACGTTCCGCGCCGGCGCCTCGGTCGGCTGAAATTCGTAGATCACGCGACCATGCACGGAGGAGCCGAGCTCTCCAACCTTCGCCGAGGCCAGCGGAACGCCAAGCATGAGATCGGCGACGCGCGGGGTGATGCTGAGGAGCATCGGTCCATCGGGCTTCGGCGCCGACGGCGGAACGTTGCGCGTGGGCTTGAGCGACGCGATGAACTCGGGCGCATACAGATCGAGGCTGACGATTGCGACGGCCACCGCTCCGTGGAAGCGGTCCATGCCCGGCGCGCCGTTGAATGCGGGGCTTGGCTGTCCGTTACTGCCAAGCGCGGGCGCGAGCACGACGAGCTTGCCGGCGACCTTGCCCGGATCGATCGGCGTCGTCTCTCCGACGCGTCCGCCGAAGACGGCTTCGGTGCGCTCCGTCTCGAACGTCACTCCGGGAAAGACCCCATTGACCGCGATCGGCGCATAGTCCGTCCACAGCTCGAGCGTCGCGTCGTTGACGACCAGCCGCGACCACGAGCTGACGATGCGCTGCACGTACGGGATCGACTGGAAGTACGTGCCACTGTCGCCCGCGGGCTTGAGGCCCAGGCGCTTGAACTCGCGCGCGATGTAGTCGGTGACCTTGAAGTTGCCGTTCTGACCCGCACGACGCCCTTCCATCGAGTCGTCGGCGATGATGTAGAGGCGGGTCATTAGATCTGGCGCACTGATGGCCGCGGTCGTTGGTTCGGCCCGGTGTTTTAGCGGAAGGGACTGAGCACCACTGATAACTGGAGCGCAAAGGAGAAGGACAGTGCCGAGTTTCGCGCGCATGGATCGTTGGGGGTGGCGGTAAGTGGGACGATTTCAGACGTCAGATGTCCAAAGAGCAGACGTCAGATGTCAGATGTCAGATGCCGGTAGCAACCATCGGCTCCGAAGGGCAGTTACAGACATCTGACATTGATATCTGACGTCCGCTCTTCGGAACCTATATTAACTTCCAACTCCTCCTCCCGCCCCAGGGAATCGATGATGTTTCGCCTCCCCGCCCCGCTCGCTGCCGTCGCGTCGTTGATCGTACTGGCATCCTGCGCGCAGTCACTAAAGCTCGCGAAGGATGATTCGAAAACGGTTTTGGCCCACCAGCTGATCACGGCGCCGAATCCGTCCGACTCGGGCACGTTTCGAGTGAAGACGATCACGTATGGATCTGGAACCGACAAACAACGCCACGCGTTCCGCGACTCGGTCGGGATCAAGACGAAGACAGTGGACGGCTCGGCCTTCGCGACGCCGAACCCGCGCTCGGCCAAAAAGCGCGAAGAATTCTGGGGCTTCGATTTCAAGAAGATGCCGATCAACGGCAGAGTGTGGTTCCCCGACGGCGATGGGCCCTTTCCGCTCGTGCTGATCGTGCACGGCAATCACAACATGGAAGAGTTCTCCGATCCGGGATACGCGTATCTGGGGCAGCTGCTCGCATCGCGCGGATTCATCCTGGCATCGGTCGACGAGAATTTTCTCAACGGCGACATGCGGGCCGAGAACGATGCGCGCGGCTGGATGATGCTCAAGCATCTCGAGACCTGGAAGCGATTCAACGATTCGACCGGCACGCCCTTCTTCCACAAGGTGGACATGAGCAACATCGCGCTCATGGGGCACTCGCGCGGCGGCGAAGCGGTGGCGGTGGCGGGCGCGTTCAACCGGCTTTCGCACTATCCCGACGATGCGACGATCAAGTTCAACTTCAACTTCGGCATCAAATCGCTCGTCGCGATCGCGCCGGTCGACGGCCAGTATCGTCCCGCCGACGTGCCGACGCCGCTCGACAACGTGAATTACCTCGTGATCCACGGCTCGCACGACGGCGACGTCTCGACCTTCAACGGCAATCGCCAGTGGGAGCGCATCCGCTTCACCGATGGCAAGCCGTGGTTCAAGTCGGCGATCTACGTCTACCGCGCGAATCATGGCCAGTGGAACAC
>JALZAE010000483.1 GCA_030948535.1 Gemmatimonadota bacterium
TCGAGCCAGTAGCCGAACTCCGTGGAATCGTCCAAGTGAAACCCGTCGAGCAGCGGACCGGTGTAGAGGCGGGAGATGCGCTCGAACGCATCCGACGCGATCGCCGTGCGCAGCTCGTGCAGATCGCAGCTCACGCAGGACGGATTCAGGAGCAGTCCGTCGCCTGTCGATGCAATAGCGGCTTCGCCCAGTGCCGCGCGCAGCACGTGCACGGCGAGGTTGAGCAGCCGACGCGCGTTGGCCAGATCGCGCTCCGGCCAGAGCAGCGCCATAGCCCGGTCGCGCGACAGAGGCTGCGGCCAGGAGGCGACGATGAGCGTCAACAGCGCGATGCGGTGACGCTGCGCTGGAGGGCCGGCAAGGGGAGCATCTCCGGAGCGCAGACTCGCGCCGCCGAGGAGTTGGATCGTGATCATCGTCTCTCGTCCACCTGCTAATTCGTAGCTAACTCCGAGCGCAACGAGCGACTAATGGCCTCGGCTCATCATAGGCGCGTGGGCACACGATAACCTAAACCGAACGAGGCCATGATGAGACGCACCGCAACGCTCCTCACCGCGATCGCCCTGGTCGCTGGATGCGGCGACAACCCGACCGCGACCAAACAGCAACAGGATCTCGAAACGCTGCGCCGGGTGACGACGCCATTCCAAACCTTTCAGACGGCAACCGCCGCCGGATGGTCGGCGAAGATCACGGCGTGTATGTCGGACCCGTCTGGCGGGATGGGCTACCACTACGGCAATACCGCCCTGATCGACGGCGCGGTGAGCGTGGATCAGCCCGAGCTGCTGCTCTACGAGCCCGACCAGACCGGCACGCTACGCCTCGTGGCCGTGGAATACATCGTCCCGTATACCGCGCACAGCCGTAGCGACACGCCTCCGGTGCTCTTCGGCCGAGAGTTCAAGCAGAACGACACCTTCCAACTCTGGGGCCTTCACGTTTGGGCCTGGAAGGAGAACGCCAGCGGTCTCTATGCCGACTGGAATCCGCAGGTGACGTGCGCGCATGCAGCCGACGTTTCGCCGATGGTCCACTAGGCTCTACGACTTTTCATAGGAGAACGGCCAATGCCAAAATACCTGATTGAACGCGAGATCCCGAACGCGGGGGCGCTCTCCCCCGCGGAGCTACAGACGATCGCGGAACGCTCGTGCTGTGTGCTGCAGCAGCTCGGCCCGACGATTCAGTGGGTGCAGAGCTTCGTCACCGAGGACAAGATCACCTGCGTGTACATAGCGCCGAACGCGGCGATGATCCGCGAGCATGCCAAACTCGGGAATTTCCCGGCTGATCGCGTGCTCGAGATCGCCACGATCATCGACCCGACGACGGCGGAACCCAACAAGCTCGCGGCGGCGGCCGCGTAGCGGCTCGCCATATTTCGGCCGACGTGCGCAGGCTGCTTTCAACTTATGTTACCCATTCCTCCGCGACGCGCGGGTATCGCGCGAGGCCGGCGACTCTTCGACGTTCCATCTCGTGACCTTCGCGTGCGACACCCGTGGATCCTAGAACGGAGGCAACGTGAGCGCCGCTTTCCAAATCTCGCGGGCCGACATGAACGCGCCCGTCATTCGCGTCAGCGGCATCCGAAAGACGTATGGCTCACTCGTCGCAGTGGACGACGTATCGCTCGAGGTGTTCAACGGCGAGATCTTTGGTCTCATCGGCCCGAACGGTGCTGGGAAAACCACGACGATGGAATGCGTCGAAGGCATTCGCACGCCGGACCGCGGCACGATTTCAGTGCTCGGCCTCGATCCGTTCCGCGATGTCTACGCCATGCAGGAGCGCATCGGCGTGCAGCTCCAGCAGGCACAGCTGCAGAAGCGCATCAAGGTGCGCGAAGCCGTCCATCTCTGGGCCTCCCTCTACGAGAAGAGGCCGGCCGTGGGCGACCAGCTTCTCGAGCAGCTGGGACTTTCCGAGAAGCGAGAGGCGTGGTTCATGACGCTGTCGGGCGGGCAGAAGCAGCGACTGTTCATCGCGCTTGCGCTCGTCAATGATCCGGAAGTCGTCTTTCTCGACGAGCTCACCACGGGCCTCGACCCCCAGGCCCGCCGCGCCATCTGGGATCTCGTCCGGGGGATTCGTGCGCGAGGCAAGACCGTCTTCCTCACGACGCATTTGATGGAGGAAGCCGAGCGGCTCTGCGATCGTGTCGCGATCATCGAACGGGGGCGGATCATCGATATCGACCGGCCTGAGCGTCTCGTCGCGCGGCACTGCCCGGAACGCACCGTGCTTCTGACGACGGGTGACGCCGGCGCCGCGGAATCCTTCGGGCGTATTCCGAACCTGTCGTCCGTGTCGAGTCAGCAGGAACGATTCACGCTCGCGGGGACCGGGGACGAGTTCATCACCGACGTGATACAAAGCCTCTCGGAGAACCGAATTCGCGTGACCGAGTTTCGAACGGTGCTCCCAACGCTGGAAGATGTGTTCTTGAAGCTCACCGGTCACTCGATACGAGATTGAGAATGTGATCTTACTGCGTGGACTTCCCCAGCTTACCTGGCTGGAAACCAAGATCTTCCTGCGCGAGCCGATGGGCGCGATCGGGACGATCGCCGTGCCGGTGCTCACCTTCGTCGTTCTCGGCCGCATTGGCGTGGGGAGGACCGCCGCCGTCTCGTCGTCCGTCGGCTCGCTGTTCGGTGCGGGCGGCGTGCCGGTGCTCGTCTCGATCCTCATCGCGAACAGCGCCGTTCTCTCGCTGGTGACGATCATCGCCATTTACCGGGAGGGCGGCATCCTGAAGCGCCTGCGCGCCACGCCGCTTCGTCCGCTGACGATTCTGTCCGCTCATGTACTCGTGAAGCTCGCGTTCACCGCGGCCACGATGATCCTGATGATGCTCGCCGGCAGGCGCTACTACACGGCCGGTCCGGACGTGCCGCTCGTCGCGTTCGGCCTCGCGCTGCTTCTCACGACGTGGAGCATCCTGTCCATCGGGTTCGTGATCGCGAGCATCGTTCCCACGGCACGCTTCGCACAACCTGTCGGCGCGGTCGTCCTCTATCCGATGATTGCCCTGTCGGGACTGTTCGTGCCACTCGCGTCACTGCCGCCTGGATTGCGCGCCGCCGCCAGAATTCTCCCGATGACCTATGGCGTGTCGCTGCTCGAGGGCATCTGGCGGGGAGAGGGCTGGGTGGCGCACGCCGGCGACGTCGGGGGGCTGGTCGTCGTCTTCCTGCTCTGCAGTGCCATCGCGTCGAAAGTATTTCGCTGGGAGTGACGGCCGCAGGAAAAGGAGCTACCTTCGCGATCGCAGCGCCGGGTGCGTGAGCGGATCGACCGCCCTTCGCAACCCATCTCCGGAGATCCCATGCGTCACCCCACACTCGCCCTCGGCGTTCTCGCCTGCTGCGTCACGACCGCCGCGTGCGGAAAGACTGACAGCGCTCCCAACGTGGACAGCGCGGCCGCCAAGCCGCCCGCCGCCGCACCCGCTCCCGCCGCGGCCGCCCTCTCGCTTGCCGACATCGCCGGTAAATGGAACGTGCGCTCCGTGCCAGAGGCCGGCGACACGACACCGACGAACTATGTAATGACCGCCACGGCGGACACCACCGGCTGGAGCCTCGCGTTCACGAACGGTCTTGTCGTGCGTCCCCACGTGCGTGTGTCGGGCGACAGCCTGATCATGGACGCTGGCCCGTACTCCAGCGTGCGGCGCAAGGGCGTGCAGGTCACTACGCACGGCATATTCCGCCGTCAGGGCGACAAGCTCGTTGGATCGACTGACGCGCATTACAAGACGACCGGTGCCGACTCCACGCTCCGTCTTCGCAGCGAAGCGACGCGCGCCAAGTAGTCTTCGGACACGACGTCATCGCGTTCGTTAACGCTGCACCGTGGCCACACGGGGCGCTCTGCTCAGCGCTTCGTGTGAGCCGCGATGGGGCTCGTGCCGAACGTCTGGCCGAGATCCCCGGCTCGGCCATTGGCGCGCTATGCGGTCGACCATGTAATCCAGAGGCTGGAAGCGCCAGAGAGGTGACGAGCCGGAATTTGCCCGGCACGTGAGTCCTCGTCGCGTTGCCTGCGCGCGGGCTTAAGCTCACCTCGGCGAACAGCTAGCAGCGTCATGGGCCGATGATGACGTGATCATGCATCGGACGACGGGAATGCGCGGTTCAACGACTGGCGACGTATCGGACCGGCCGCCGCGCCTCGACTGGCTGCGCGGTGATCGACCCCCAAGAACTAGACTTGCCGGTTTCCAACGGGTTCCGTGCGTCGACGCGCGGAGCGCGTCTCTAGGAACAACCGCCACCTGCCGGTAGAACCTCCGGAATTGCACCCATAGGCGCACTGATGGAGCGACGAGAAATGGCGAGAGTGCTCAGAGGGAGGACGTCTGTAACCAACCGCTCCGCCGGTCGATACTACTGGAATCCGCCGTACCCGTGTTCACCGTGCGTCGCCTCTAGTCGACCAGGTACTCATCGCTGACACGCCGATCTTCTTCTCGCGCGTCACCCGGACGGTTCGCTCGCCTGCGGGCTGCGCTAGCCGTCTGAGCGGTGGTTTCGCTTGCCGGCGCGCTCCGTCGAATCTTCTGGCGTGACGCGCACGTGCTCCCGGAACTGGCGTGGCTCGGTCTTGTCGCGTCGCTGACGTGCATCGTCTTCTGGGCGCTATCGTTGCGGCGCAGCACGGCGAGGATGCGCCAGAGCGAGGCGCTCTTTCGGGCAGCGATCGACGGGAGCCTCGACGCGTTCGTCGTCTATCGCAGCATACGCGATGTTGGTGGCGCCATCATCGATTTCGAAATCGTAGACGCCAACCGCCGCGCCGAAACCTTGTGCACGCAATCGCGCGACACGCTCGTTGGGCGGTGACGAATTCGTGGTACTCATAACCGACGTGCAGGGCCTTGCCGAGCAGATCATCCGTCGGCGGCTTGAGCTGTACCAAGC
>JALZAE010000518.1 GCA_030948535.1 Gemmatimonadota bacterium
GTACACGTATGCCTCCGACCACGGCAGCGCCGCGATGCGACTCGCCCAGTCGGCGAGCGTGGCCTCGTCGTAGTCTTTGCGGTGGAGGCGGGCGTAGCCCCACGAGGCAGTCGCGATCACCGGGGACGCGAACTCGGGCTGATCGGTGATGCAGAGCGCGATGTCGCGCTCGCGCAACGCCGTGAGCACGTCGTCATCGAACCAGCTCTCGTGGCGAAACTCGATCGTGTACCTGCGCTCCGCGGGCAGCGTGTCGACGAATGCCCGCAACCGGTCGACGTCCTTTTTCAGGTTCGGCGGTAACTGAAAGAGGATGGGGCCGAGGCTGCCGGCCAGCGACAGCGTCGTGCGCAACAGAAATTCGACTGCGCTCGCGCACTCGGGCTTGAGCCGCGCGTGGTGGGTGATGCGCTGGCTCGCCTTGATCGCGAAGGTGAACGGCTCCCGCACCTGCGACGCCCATTCCTGTAGTACGCGCTCTTTCGGCAACCGGTAGAACGTGTTGTTGATTTCCACGGTAGCGAACTTGCTCGCGTAGAAACCGAGCATCGCATCGTCCTTCAGATCGGCCGGATAGAAGGGCCCCTTCCACTCCTTGAATGCGTAGCCGCTCGTTCCAGCGTGAAGCTTCATGGCGATCCTGATGCGCGTGGTGGGGGGCCGAAAGTCTCATGGACGGCGCGAGCGACCGCAAGAGGCGTCGCGGCTCGCGACATCCTTCACGGAGCCCTAACTTGTGGGGCTATGACCGCCCCCGCCGATCTGTCCAAGCTCCGCATCAACCGCGACGCGCCATCAGGGCCGGAGAAGAAAGCGCTCGCGCGCAATCTGATGCTGTTCCTCGTCGCGATCGTGGTCATCGTCGGGGCATTCCTGATGGCGAAGGCGCGCTCGGTTCCCACCGTTCAGGTGGTCACGGTCAGCGCCGGGTCCACGGGTAGCAGCGCGGCGGGCGGCGCGACGAGCGTGACGGCGAACGGGTATGTGGTCGCGCGCACTAAGGCATCGGTGTCGGCGAAGACGGCGGGGCGCCTCACGTTCCTCGGCGTGAGCGAAGGGTCGCACGTACGGGCGGGCGACATCATCGCGCGGCTCGACAACGCCGACTACCAAGCGGCGGTGTCGCAAGCGCAGGCGAACATCGCATCGGCGGCGGCGAGTGTGATCGAGGCGCGCGCGGACCACGATCAGCTCGCGCTCGACGCCAAGCGGGTGAAGGACATCCGTGCCACCAATCCGAATCTCGTCTCGCAGCAGGAATTCGATCTCGCCGTGAGCCGCGCGGCGCAGGCGGAAGCGCGGGTGAACGCGGCCGAAGCGCGCAAGCGCTCCGCGGAAGCCGGGCTACGGATGGCCGAGGCGACGAACGAGAATACGATCATCCGCGCGCCATTTACCGGGACAGTGCTGCGGAAGGACGCCGAAGTCGGCGAAGTCGTCGCGCCGTCCGTCGGAGGAGGGCTCACCCGCGGTGCGGTCGTCACGATGGCCGACTTGTCGACGCTCGAGGTCGAGGTCGACGTGAACGAGGCGTACATCGGACGCATCGTGGGCGGCCGGTCGGCGCGCATCACGCTCGACGCCTATCCCGACACGAGCTTCCGCGGCGCCGTACGCCAAGTCGTGCCGACGGCGGATCGCCAGCGCGCGACCGTGCAAGTGAAAGTGCGCATCGACGATCACGATCCGCGCATTCTTCCGGAGATGGGCGCGAAGGTAGATTTTTTGGCGCCGGATGCTTCGCGCGCCACCACCACAGGGGCGGCACCAAAACCGTTGATTCGCGTCCCCGCCGCCGCGGTGAAGACGGATGGCGGTGCAAGCGTCGTGTGGGTCGTCCGCGATGGACAGCTGGTGCGGCGCGCCGTTCAAACCGGTCCGGTGAGCGGCGGCTTTCTCGAGGTGCGCTCCGGACTCAACGGCGGCGAGCAGCTCATGGTGAGCGGCGTCGAGTCGCCATCGGACGGAATGAAGGTCAAGCTGCCGTAAGAGTTGGTCGTCGCTCGTCGTCACACCCCTCCCCCACTCCAGCACCGCTCCAGGGAAGCTCCGCACATGGGGCTCGTCGAGATTCGCGACGTTTACAAATCGTTCAGGCGCGAGGCGCAAACGGTCGACGTTTACAATGGCCTCTCGATCGATTTCGAGGAAGGCAGCTACACCGCGCTCATGGGACCGTCGGGCTCCGGGAAGTCGACGCTGCTCAATCTGGTGGCGGGGCTCGACAAGCCGACGAGCGGCAGCGTGCGCGTCGCCGGCGCCGAAGTGAGCAAGATGACCGCGTCCCAGCTGGCCGACTGGCGCGCCCGCACGATCGGCTTCGTCTTCCAGTCGTACAATCTGCTGCCCGTGCTTACCGCCGTGCAGAACGTCGAGCTGCCGCTGCTGCTCACCAACCTCGGCAAGAAAGATCGGGCCGAGCGCACCGCAATTGCCTTGGGCGTCGTCGGGCTCGGCGATCGCGTCGATCACTATCCGCGCCAGCTCTCCGGCGGACAAGAGCAACGCGTGGCCATCGCGCGCGCGATCGTCGCCGATCCGACGCTGATCCTCCTCGACGAGCCCACGGGCCAGCTCGACTCGAAGAGCTCGGAGGAAGTGCTCGAGCTGTTGCGCCGGCTGAATGAAGAGTTCCACAAGACCATCATGATCGTGACGCACGACGCCAAGGCGGCGGCTCATGCGAAGACAGTGCTTCACCTCGAGAAGGGCGTCCTGCTCGAGCGCGCGGAGGCGCTGGCCCCATGAAATTTCTTCCGCTGGTTCTCGCCAATCTGATGCGGCACCGGCTGCGCACGATCCTCACGATCTGCAGCGTGGCGTTGGCGCTCTTTCTATTCGCGTCGCTGCGCACCGTGGTCACGACGCTGAACGCGGGGTCGGAGATGAGCAGCGCGTCGCGGATGATCGTGCAGAACTCGACCGCCTTCGTGATCCCGCTGCCACAGAGCTACGCGGGCCGGCTCGGATCGGTGCCGCACGTGCAGGAGGTGACGTGGGCGAATTGGTTCGGCGGCAAGTACGGCGACGGCAAGAAGTTCTTCGCGCAGTTTGCCATCGCCCCCGAGTCGTACCTGAAGATGTATCCCGAGCTGCAGATGCCGGAGGACCAGAAGCAGGCATTCTTGCGCGAGCGCTCGTCCGCGCTGATCGGCGACGGGCTCGTGCGCGACTTTGGCTGGAAGATCGGAGATAACGTCACCCTGCAGGGGACGATCTTCCCCGGGGATTGGACCTTCACCATCCGCGGCATCTATCACCCGACGATCAAGGAGTACGGCGACGAGTCGTTCATGTTCCACTACGACTACCTGTACGAGAAGTATCCCGATCGCGTCACGCCCGGCTGGTTCATCCTCAAGATCGATGATCCGAACGCGGCGCCGACGGTGGCGAAGGCGATCGACGATCAATTTCGCAACTCCACGGCGCCGACCAAGACGGGCACCGAGAAGGCATTCTCCGCCGGCTTCGCCAGCATGTGGGGCAATGTGAAGCTGTTGATGAGCACGATCGGCATGGCCGTCGTGTTCGCGATCCTGCTCGTCACCGCGAACGCCATGATGATGAACCAGCGGGAGCGCACCTCCGAGGTCGCCGTGATGAAGACGGTCGGATTCTCCGATCGCCGCGTGTTTGGGCTGATCATCATCGAGGCCGCCGTGATCTCCTTGACGGGTGCCGTGCTCGGACTCGGCGCCGCGACGCTGCTGCCCATGGCGACCGGCTTCGCCGGCGGCGGATTCTTGCCCGGGTTTCACGTGACCGCCGGCACGCTGCTCGTCGGCGCGACCGTGGCGCTCATTCTCACGATCGCGAGCGGCATCTTCCCGGCGTGGCAAGCGGCCAAGCTGCCCGTCGTGCAGGCGCTGAGGAAAGTCGAATGAAGATTCCCTTCATCTACAATGTGCGGAGCGTGACGCAGCGGCCCGTGTCGACGGCGCTGACCGCGCTGGGCATCGGGCTCGTCGTCGCGGTATTCGTGGCGATGCTGGCACTGGCGAACGGCTTCATCGCCGCATTGGTGAAGACCGGCTCGACCGACAACGTGCTGCTGCTGCGGCGCGGGGCCGACAGCGAGCTGGCGAGCGGCATTCCCCGCGACGCGGTGAGCATCATCAGCGCATCGCCGCACATCGCCACCGCGGCGGACGGCCGCCCGATGGTGAGTCCGGAGACGTATATCGTCATCAACATTCCGCGCATCGGCGGCGACGAGTTCAACGTCGCGAACGTCGTCGCGCGCGGCGTCTCGGACAAAGCGTTCGAGGTGCGCCGCAACATCAAGATCATCGAGGGCCGGCGCTTCGCGAGCGGCCAGAGCGAGATCTGCGTCGGGTCGAAGCTGCAGGGACGCTTCGCCAACATCGCCGTCGGCAACGTGCTCCGCTTCTCGAATCGCGACTGGCACGTCGTCTGCCGCTTCACCGCCGACGGCTCGAGCTTCGAATCGGAGATCTGGGGCGAGAACGAGCAGTTCCAGAGCGTGTTCCGCGGCCAGAGCTTTCAGGACATCGCCTTTCGCCTGAAGGACCCGGCCGGCTTCGACGAAGCGAAGCGCGCCTTTCTCGCCGACCAGCGCATCCAGGTCGACGCCCATCGCGAATCGGAATTCTACGCGAGCCAGTCGGAGCTGCTCGGCAACATCCTGCGATTCCTCGCGATCATGATCACCAGCATCATGGCGGTGGGCGCGGTGTTCGGCGCGGTGAACACGATGTACGCGGCGGTCAGCTCGCGGACGCCGGAGATCGCCGTGCTGTTGACGCTGGGATTTCATCCGCGGAGCGTGTTGGCGAGCTTCCTCGTGGAGTCGGCCGTGATCGCGTTCATCGGCGGGATCGTCGGATGCCTGCTCGCGCTGCCGATCAACGGCGTCGTCACCAGCACCACGAACTGGGCCAGCTTCAGCGAGATCGCCTTCGCGTTCCGGGTGACGCCGCAGCTCTTACTGGCGGGACTCATTTTCGCGGTCGTGATGGGCGTCGTCGGCGGATTTTTTCCCGCGCGGCGGGCGTCGAAGCTGCCCGTGATCCAGGCCCTGCGTTGAGTCCACTACTGTGTCGTCTCTGATGATCTTTTGCTGTTTTGGCTGTCGCTGTCATCGCCGTTGCCGCTCCAAGCAATCGCAGTGTCCCTCTAAGCAGTCGCCCCTCCGGTGATCCCAGCTCAGCTTCGCGGCCTCTTTCCCACGGACGTGCGCGAGCGGGGTGAGCGCTACTTTGCCGAGCGGCGAGTGGAGCTGCTGCAGCACGACGACGCGGGCGCGACGGCGCGCGTGCGCGGAACCGAGCGCTGGAGCGCCTGGCTGCGCGCCGAGCGCGGCGAGCTGGTGCTCGGCTGCGGCTGCCCGTACGCGCGTGACGTGGGGGCGTGCAAACATCTCTGGGCGCTCGTGCTGGTGCTCGAGACGGGTGGAATGCTCGGTCCGATGTTGCAGCGCGTCGGGGCGATCGAGCGGGCGCGCATCTATTTCGATCCAGAGAGTGCGCACCTCGCCGCGCATGACGCGCAGCCCGAGCTCGCCGGGTCGCCGACCGACCCGGCGAATCTGGCGCGGCACTGGCGCGCGCTCGCGGGCCAACAGACGCCGCGACCCGGTGCGCCCGGCTCGGCCCCGTCGTGGCCAGAGCATCTCCGGCTCGTCTACATCATCGATCTCGATGCGTCGATCACCGACGCCGCGCTCGTCGTGGAGGTCGCCACGGAGAAGATCAACGCCGACGGCAGCACCGAGCCGCCTATCCTGTTTCGAGCGGGTCGCGCCATGTGGGAGGCCGCACCCGATCCCGCGGACCGCGTGATCGCACAGATGCTGCTCGGCGCTCGTGAAACGACCCAGGCATGGTGGCATCAAGAAACGGTGCCGGCGACGTTCCTCGTGCGGGCGTCGTCGTTCGAGCCGACGCTCCGCATGATCTGCGAGACCGGCCGCGCGCGGGTCCGTGGCGCCCACCGCGAGCACCCGAGCCCAGCGGTGCGGTGGGACGGCGGCGCGCCATACGGGCTGACCATCCGCATCCGCGACACCGACGACGCGGACATGCTGCGCATCGACGCTGTCTTGGAGCGTGATGGTGAGTCGCTGCCGCTCGACGCGGCCAGCGTCATTCACATTGCGGGCGTTGCCGTCATCGGCGACGCGATCGCGGGCGTGGATTACCGGATGCCCTTCCCGTGGCTGCAGGAGCTGAGACAATGCTCCTCACTCGCGATACCACGCGGCGACCTGGGCGCGCTGCTCGACGTCATGTACCAGCAGCCGCGTCTGCCGAACGTCGAGCTGCCGGCGGGAACGGTGATCGACGAGATCACGACGTCGCCGGTGCCATGCGTCTCGGTGACGATGACCAGCGAATCGCGGTGGTCCACGCCACACCATCGCATACGAGTTGCTTTTTCATATGGCGACGGCTTGATCATCGACGCCGCCGAGCCGCGCCGGTCGCTCTTCCAAGTCGAGCACATGCGCGTGATCAATCGCGACGCGCGCGCCGAGCGCGATGCGATGCGGCGATTGCGGGTGCTCGGCGCGCGTGAGGATGTGCATTGGCGGGGTACCGAGCCGGTGCTCGGCGGAAGCACCTCGTCCATCGATCGGATCATTCGCGAGCTCCCCGGCGAGGGCTGGCGCGTGATGATCGACGGCGTCGCCCGTCGTACGCTCACCAGTGTGTCGAGCTCGGTGAGCAGCGGCATCGACTGGTTCGACCTCACGGCCGAGGTGCGCTTCGGTGAGCATGTCGCGCCGCTGTCGACGCTGATCGAGTCGTTCAAGCGCGGCGACGCGACGGTCATGCTTCGTGACGGCAGCATGGGAATGCTGCAAGGCGAGCTGGCTGAGCGGCTCGCGGCCCTCGCCGCGATGGCCACGGTCGAGAATGGTGCCATCCGGTTCCGCCGATCACAGGTCGCGCTGCTCGATCTGCTGTTGGCGAGCCTGCCCGAGGTCGATGTCGACGCGACCTTCGCCACCGCGCGCGCCGAGCTTCGCGCGTTCGAGCAGCTCATGCCCGTCGATGCTCCGGCGAGCTTTTCCGGCACGCTGCGGCCGTACCAGCGTGAGGGACTGGCGTGGCTCCAGTTTCTGCAGCGCTTCGGGCTCGGCGGCTGTCTCGCCGACGACATGGGACTCGGGAAGACGATTCAGGTGCTGGCGCTCCTGGCCAGGCGTCGCGAGGAGAAGGCAGGCGCGTCGCTCGTCGTCGTGCCGCGCTCGCTCGTGTTCAACTGGAAGCAGGAGGCGGCGCGCTTCGCGCCCGAGTTACGCGTACTCGACCACAGCATCGCCGGCCGCGGGGCGGGTGCGCTCGATGTGAGTGAGGCCGACCTGGTGCTCACCACGTACGGCACGCTTCGGCGCGACGCGCCGGAGCTTCGCGACGTCGAATTCGACTACGTCATCCTCGACGAAGCGCAGGCGATCAAGAACGCCGGCACCGCGACGTCGAAAGCGGCACGCTTGCTACGAGCGCGTCATCGGCTGGCGCTCACGGGCACGCCCGTCGAGAATCGCATCGAGGAGCTGTGGAGTCTGATGGATTTCCTGAATCCCGGCATGCTCGGCGCGTCGACGCGATTCCGGACGCTCATGGCCGACGACGCACCCGAGCAGCGCGCGATGCTCTCGCGGGCGCTGCGGCCCGTGATGTTGCGGCGCACGAAGGATGAAGTCGCGCGCGATCTTCCGCCGCGCGTCGAGCAGACGTTGATGGTCGAGCTCGAGCCGGCGCAGCGACGCTTCTACGACGAGCTGCTCGCGGCGAGCCGGTCGGAGCTTTTGTCGCGTGTCGATCAAATGGGGATCGCGCGCTCGAAGATCCTGATCCTCGAGGCGCTGCTGCGCCTGCGGCAGGCCGCGTGTCATCCCGGACTCATCGATCGCGTTCGCGTAGATGAGTCGAGCGCGAAGCTCGACATGCTCGTCCCGATGCTGGCCGAGGCGCGCGACGAGGGACACAAGACGCTGGTCTTCTCGCAGTTCACGAGCTTCCTCGCGCTGTTGCGCCCACGGCTCGACGAGCTCGGTCTGGCGTACGCTTATCTCGACGGACGGACGAGGAACCGGCAGGCCGCGGTCGAGCAATTCCAAACGGATCCGGCGTGCTCGCTGTTTCTGGTCAGCCTCAAGGCGGGAGGTCACGGTCTCAACCTCACGGCGGCGGACTACGTGTTTTTGCTGGATCCCTGGTGGAACCCGGCTGTCGAGGCGCAGGCGATCGATCGCGCGCACCGCATCGGTCAGGCGCGGCAGGTGATCGCGACCCGCCTCGTGGCGCGCGACACCATCGAGGAGAAGATCATCGAGCTGCAGCAGCGGAAGCGCGAGCTGGCCGAGTCGATCCTCGGTGAGGACAAGAGCCTGATTGGGCGGATCGGGCGCGAGGAGCTGGAGATGCTGCTGGGTTGATCGGATTGCCGAACCGCGAAAGCTCGTCTCCTTGCCGATGCCGTCTGCCGGGGACATACTCCGAGAAGTGCAGTCTTGTCTCACCCAAGGAGTTTTTCAATGCGCCATTCGATCACCGTCATCGCTTTCCTCGCGCTAACAACGGCAATTCGCGCTCAAGATCCGGGCGCGACCGTCCCTCCGACTGGCAAACATGGCGGCACGGAAAAAGTGCACATGGTCGCCCATGTCGTGAATTATCCGGGCGCGTGGAAGGCGGCGGACATCGAGATCGAGCAGGACGCGAATCGGCCGTACGTGTACGTGTCGGGATTCGTGAACTACACCGCCCAGATCTACGACATCAGCAACACCGCGGCGCCCAAGATGATCTACGAGTGGCGCATCGCGAATCCGGAGCTGCACCGCGGCATCGGCGCGATGGACGGGAAGTACTTCAAGATCAAGAATCGCTACTACTACGCGCAGTCGCTGCAGTTTTTTCAGGGCAGTCCCGACGCTGATCTCGGCGCCGTCATCCTCGACGTGACTGGATTGCCCGATCCGAAAAAGGTGAAGGAAGTCGCGCGCATCAGATATCCCGCCGCGCCGGGCGGATTCCACAACACGTTCGCGTACAAGCATTCCGATGGCCGAGTGCTCTACTTCGTGACGGTGAATCAGTCGAAGGCGCTCGTGTACGATCTCGAGAAAATCGTCAGCGGCCGCGATTCCACGACGTGGCTCATCGGTGAAGTGCCGAATCCAACGCCCTTCAAGCAGATCGGCGCGGGTGGCTACCACGACTTCTACGTCGGCTACGATCCGGCCGCGCACCAGGACAAGTTCTACGGCGCCGGACTTGGCGGCTACTCGGTGTGGAACGTGACGGACCCGAGCGCGCCCAAGCAGCTCTTCACGATCACCAGCATGGGGATGGACATCGCGCACACCTTCACGCCGTCGCCCGATGGCAAGTACGCGGTGACGGAGACGGAATATCAATACACGCCGCTGCGCATCTGGGATCTCACCGAAGGACAGCAGGGCAAGCGCCAGAACATCGACATCCCGATCAGCGCGTGGACGGCGGACTGGCACGACTTGTCGCACAATCACGAGGTGCGGTGGCCCTATGTCTTCGTGTCGGCGTACGAGGATGGTCTGCAGGTCTTCGACCTCACCGACCCGAAGCATCCGAAGACGGTCGGCGGTTTCTTCACCTGCGAGTGCGAGCACGAGCATGGTTTCGGTGGCTCGCAGGAAAATGGTTGGCAGAGCACGACGAGCGTCGAGCAGGGTGCGTTCGGCGTCGACATTCGCAACTCGGACGGGCTGGTCGTGCTGTCCGACATGCGCAGTGGCCTCTGGCTGTTCAAGGTCGATGGCTTCAAGGGATGGAACGGCAAGGATCACGGGATGCCGAACATCTCGAGCGTGCAGGACTACGATCGCGGGCCCGAGGGCGCGAAGCCGGCCGTCATCCCATAGCCTCCGATCGCGATGGCTGAGACGTGATGCACACGCGACTCTTCGCCGGCGCGCTCGCGATCGCTTCGCTCGTGGGCGCCGGCCCGTATGACATCGTGTTGCTCTCGACACCAACGGCACCCACGGCGCAGGGCTCGGCGCGACTCATCTTCGCCGACTCGCCCTTCGGCGTCGCCGTGACGGCCGATGGCCGCGCGATCTATGACGTACAGATCACGGCGTCAGGTCTCCCGGAGCCGCAATCACTCGGAAAGTTCTCGGCGTACGTCGCCTGGGCGGTCACGCCCGATCTCGCGCAGTGGGATAGGCTCGGCACGGTGACGAACGGCACGAGCGTCGTCGGACATGCGGAGCGCAACAAGTTTCTGCTGGTGATTAGCGCGGAGGAGAGCGCCACGCCGGCGAAGCACGCCGGCCCCACCGTGCTTCACGGCACGTCGCCGAGCGGTTGGCTGCAGTCGTTTCTCAATCATCCGATGTTTCGGGGAGTGTCGCCCTGATGCGAGCGCCGGCGTGCGCGCTGCTGGCGATGATGCTCATAGCGCGCGCGGCCAGCGCGCAGCACGAAGGCCACGACATGAA
>JALZAE010000269.1 GCA_030948535.1 Gemmatimonadota bacterium
AGACTGAACAATCCGCGCGCGCCCGCCGTGGTGCCTGATGACACCAAGGCGCCGACGTCGACGGTGCGCGCGGTGATCACGCCGGCGAACGGTGCCGTCACGCGGGCGAAGCGCTTCAGCTCCTCGAGGCGATGCAGATTCGCGTGCACGGCGTCGGCGTTCGCCTTGGCGACGTTGAACGCGCCGCGCTTGTCGTCCAGCTCCTGCTTCGTCGCCGCGCCCTGCGGCACGAGCTTCTCCCATCGATCGAGCGTCGCGCGCGTGAGCGCGAGCTGCGCCTCCGCCTGCGCCAGCGCCGCGCGCGACTGCGCCATGTCCTGATCCTGCTCCGGTGTCTCGAGCTCGCCAAGCAGCTGTCCGCTCCGCACACGCTGGCCGATCTCGACGAGCCCGCGCTTCATGTAGCCATTGGTCCGCGCGTACACCTGCGTTTCGTGCAAGCCGAGCACCGAGCCCGGCAGCTCGACTTCTGACGCCTTCGCGGCGCGCCGCGCCTCGGTGACTGTCACCACGGGCGGACCTTCAGAGCGAGTACTGACATCGGCGAGCAGCTCGCGATGTCTGAGCACGCGCGGCACGACGCCCAGCGCGATCAGCGCGATAAGGATCAGGATGCCCGCGACGAGCGCGCGGCGTCCGCCTGGCGACACGCCGCTCACGATGCTACCGCCACGTCAGGCACGACGTGTGTCATCGGATGCTTCTTGCGCAGTACGCTGTACACCACGGGCACGACGAACAGCGTTGCCGCGGTGGCGAGGATCAATCCGCCGATCACCGCCCGTCCGAGTGGCGCGTTCTGCTCGGCGCCTTCACCGATACCCAGCGCCATCGGGAGCATGCCGATGATCATCGCCGCCGCCGTCATCACCACCGGACGCAGGCGGACGAAGCCGGCCTCGAGCGCGGCTTCGGCAGCGGAGAGTCCATCATGTCTG
This sequence comes from Gemmatimonadota bacterium, assembly GCA_030948535.1. Classification (GTDB taxonomy): domain Bacteria; phylum Gemmatimonadota; class Gemmatimonadetes; order Gemmatimonadales; family Gemmatimonadaceae; genus JALZAE01. Next base: position 939 of record JALZAE010000269.1, read on the forward strand.
CGTTGGTTGGCAAAGGAGACGATGAGAATGCTGTTCGCGGTCGCCACGCCCATCGCCATGATCGCGCCCATCAGCGACGGCACGCTCAGTGTGGTCTGGCTGGCGAAGAGCATCCACAAAATACCGGCGAGGGCGCCGGGAAGCGCCATCACGATGATCAACGGGTCGGTCCAGCTCTGAAAGTTGACCACCATCAACAGGTACACGAGCACCACGGCGAACGCCAGACCAAAGCCGAGCCCGAGAAACGAGGCGCGCATGTTCGCGACCTGGCCGCGTACGACGATGCTCCCGCCCTTGGGCAGACCCGCGCGCGCCTTGTCGATGATGCGGTCCACCTCCCCGGCGACGCCGCCGAGATCGCGGTCCTGCACGTTGGCGAACACGTCGAACACCGGCTGCACGTTGAAGTGATTGACCACGCCGAGCGATTGGCGCCGCCGCACCGTCGCGAGATTGCCGAGCAGTTGCGGCACCGCGCCCGACGCGGCGCCGGTCGCGACGATCGGCGTGTTGGTGAGCTGGTCCATCGATGACATCCGATACTGCGGCGTCATCACCGACACGTTATAGCTCACGCCGTTCACCGGGTTGAGCCAGAAGTTCGGCGACGTCTGGCCGCTGGAGCTGAGTGAGACGAGCAAGTTGTTCGCGACGTCGCGCTGCGACAGTCCGATCTGTCCGGCGCGCACGCGATCGACCGAGAAGAGGAGCTCGGGCGCGTTCATCACCTGATGCACGTGCACGTCGGCGGCTCCCGGAACGCGGTTGATCGCCTCGGCAATCTGCCTGGCGATGGCGTAGTTCGCCGCCTTGTTCGTGCCGATCACCTGCACGTCCATCGGCGCGGGCAATCCAAAGTTCAGGATCTGTGACACGATGTCCGCGGCCTGGAAAAAGAACACCGTCTGCGGAAACTCGTTCCGTAGCTCTCGGCGCAAGCGCTTGGTGTAGTCCCAGGTGTCGCCGCGCCGGTCGGGGCTGAGGGAGATCATGATCTCGCCGTCCGCCACGCCGATCGTCGGGTTGTCGCTGTAGGCCAGATTGCTGCCGCCGGTGCTCGAGATCCCGACATTGTCGAGTATGAGACGCAGATCGCCCGCCGGAATCACGCGACGAATCGCTCGCTCGACGTTGGCCACGAGCTGCTCCGTCTCCTCGACGCGCGTGCCGGCGGGCGCGCGCATGTGCAAGCGAATCTGCCCGCCATCGACGCGCGGGAAAAAGTCCTGTCCGACGAATGGGACCAGCAGCAAGCTCAGCGCACAGAACGCGGCGAAGCCGATGCCCACCCGGCGCCGATGCGCCAGCGCCCACCCGAGCGCGTCACGATAGCGCAGCCGCATTCGCTCGAACCGATCGTCGAAGCCGTGGTGCAGCCGCGCGAACCAGCCGCTGCCGGCGTGCGATCCGTGCTCTGCCCCGAGCTCGGCTTCGCGCTGCATCGAGTAGCGCAGCAGCGTGGGCACGAGCGTGCGCGAGATGAGATACGACGCGAGCATCGCGAAGATGACGGCCATCGCCAGCGGCGCGAAAAGCGATTTCGCCGCGCCGTTCAGAAAGAACACCGGCACGAACACGATGCAGATCGAAAGCGTCGAGACGAAGGTCGGAATGGCGATCTCTTGCGCACCGATGAGAATCGCCTCCTCGATCGGCCGGCCGCCGACCTGATTGCGATGGATGTTCTCCACGCCGACCGTCGCGTCGTCGACCAGAATACCAACGGCAAGCGCGAGTCCGCCCAGCGTCATGACGTTGATTGTCTCGCCCAACGCGCTGAGGGCGATCAGCGAGCAGAGGATGCTCAGCGGAATGCCGAGCGCGACAATCAGCGTCGAGCGCCAGCTTCCTAGGAAGAGAAGGATCATCATCGCGGTGAGAACGGCGGCGATGATCGCTTCGCGCGTCACGCCGTTGATCGCCGAACGCACGAAGATCGATTGGTCCGCGAGAAGCTCGGTGTGGAGCGCCGGCGGCAGCTGGGCAACGATGCCCGGCAATACTTCTTTTACTCTGCTGACGACGTCGAGCGTCGACGCGCCGCCACTCTTGAGCACGGTGATTAGCGCGCCCCGCCTCCCATCTCGGCGCACGATGTTGGTCTGCACCGAGTAGCCGTCGCGCACCTGCGCGACGTCGCGGATGTAGACCATGGCGCCGTTCACTTGCCTGATCGGCAGATCGTTGAGCTGCGTCACCACGTCGGGACTGCCGTTGAGCCTGATGTTGTACTCACGCTCGCCGAGCTTCGCCGTGCCCGAGGGAAGCACCAGATTCTGCGCGCTGATGGCGTTGCTGACGTCGGACGCCGAGAGCCCCTTGGCGTAGAGCTGGTTCGGATCCAGATCGACCATGATCGCCCGCGGACGGCCGCCGTAGGGCTGCGGCACCATCGCGCCCTGCACCGTGGCCAATCGCGTGCGAATGAAGTTCGTGCCGTAGTCGTACAGCTCCTGCTCGGAGAGCGTCTCGCTCGACAGCGCGACCTGCAGAATCGGCACGTTCGACGCGTTGTAGCGGACGATGAAGGGCGGCGTGATCCCCGGCGGCATCGCGCGCACGATCGTCTGCGAGATGGCCGAGAGCTGCGCCACCGACGCTTCGATCTTCGCGTCGGGGTGAAAGAACACCTTGATCACGCCGACGCCGTTCAGCGATTGCGACTCGATGTGCTCGACGTCGTTGACGGTGGTCGTGACGGCGCGCTCGCTGATCGTGACGATGCGCCGCTCCATCTCTTCCGGTGCCATGCCCGAGTACTGCCAGATGATCGACACCACCGGGATGTTGATCTCCGGCAGGATGTCGGTCGGCGTGCGAAGCACGCTGATCACCCCGAAGATGATGACGAGGAGCGCGCCGACGACGAACGTGTATGGACGACGCAGCGCGAGCCGGACGATCCACATGGGCTACTCGGAGGATGGGCGCATCACTGAGTAACGTACTGGGCAGAGCGACCGCTGACGAACTCCCCTCGGCACGGCACGCACTTCACCCCGAATTCCGATCCCCTCGCCGCGTGTCCAGAGCATTTCGCGCCGAAGAGGTATCGGGAACGGGCTCTGCGGGGGTAATACTCGATTGTCCGCGCAGTGGCCTCGACCGGTAGCCGCTGGGGACGGACGGCGGAACACCGACAGGAGGTCCTATGCACGCTGCATCTGTCCTTGGCAACTTGCGTCTTCCGCTCGTCATGCGCGGACTCATTCTCGTCACGATCGCCGCGTGCGCGGACAACACGGTGACGAACCCCGTGCTCGCCACCGGCTACATCCAAGCCAAGCTCGTCGGAGACAACGCGGCGCAGGGCGCGACGATCGTCGACGCCAGCTTGGTGAACCCATGGGGGCTCGCGTTCAGTCCCGGCGGAACGCTCTGGACGAGTAACAATGCGACCGGCACCTCGACGCTCTACAACGGCGCCGGCGTGAAGCAGGCGCTGGTCGTCGCGATCCCGTCGGCGACGAGCGCCACCGGCGGCGGTGCGCCGACGGGCGTCATCTTCAATTCGACGGCGGATTTCGTCATTCCCGGCGGCACCAAGGCGAGCTTCATCTTCGCCAGCGAGGATGGAACGATCTCGGGCTGGAACGGCGGCACCGTCGCGAAAATCGTGGCCGACAAGTCGGCGACCGGGGCGGTGTACAAGGGCCTCGCGTTCGGCACCAACGCCGCGGCGAATTTCCTGTACGCGACGAACTTCGCGAAGAACAAAGTGGACGTGTTCAACGCCACGTATCAGCTCGTCAGCTCGTTCACCGATCCGGGCGTGCCTGCCGGCTACGCGCCATTCGGGATCCAGAATATCGGCGGCCAGCTCTACGTCACCTTTGCCAAGCAGAAGGCTCCCGCCAACAAGGATGATGAACCCGGCGTCGGCAACGGATACGTCGACATCTTCAACACCGACGGCACGCTGTCGAAGCGATTGATCTCGAACGGCAGACTCAATTCGCCGTGGGGCCTCGCGTTGGCTCCCTCGACGTTCGGCAGCGCCGCCGGCGCGATACTCGTCGGCAACTTCGGCGATGGTCTGATCGGCGCGTACGATGCCGCGACCGGCACCTTCCTCGGATTCTTACACGATGCGGCCAACGCGCCGATCACGATCGGCGGCCTGTGGGGGCTCATGTTCAGCCCGGTCGCGGGATCGACGTCGCTGTATTTCAGTGCCGGTCCGAGCGGCGAAACCCACGGCTTGATAGGTACGATCGCACCGCAGTAACTCGAAGCGGTCTACTTGGGCAGCGTCGCTTTTCCCGTCTTCGGGTCGAAGCTGCTCCCCGCGGGGAGCACGGGGAGCGTCAGCCCCGTCGCGCCGAGTGTCTTCGAGCCGGCGGGGGTGACGGTCGCCCTGCGAGCATCGTAGACGAGCGCGACGCTGGCCCCGGCGATGCTCCAACGCCCATTGGGGTGCACGATCAGCGCCGTCGATTCATCGATGCCGATGCCGAGGTGCACGGGTCCTCGAGCACCAGACTGATCAGGCGGTTGTGGCGCTTGCGACGGACGAAGTGCTGGTCGACGATCGCGCCTTGAATGAGCCTGAAGCCGCTGTCGGTGACGACGTCGCCGCGCGCGATGGTGAGAAAGTCGACGGAAGAATCCGCGGGCGGACGGTCGCCGCCGCGCTTACGCTCGTCGCCCGTGATCATGCGCGCGGACATCACGGCCGCGCCCGCC
>JALZAE010000566.1 GCA_030948535.1 Gemmatimonadota bacterium
GCACGTGACACTGTTTTCACACCGAGTACCGCATGCAGCTAGGCCGAGTCGTCGCCACCGAGTTCAAGCCGAACACGCCGCACCAGTTTCATTTCTGGACGGCCGTCGATTCCCCCGTCGGGATCGGAACGATCGTGCGCGTCGACGGTTCGCATCCGGTCGACGGGAAAATTCCGCGCGTGTACGGCGTCGTCGTCGAGGGATTCAGCTTTACCGATCTCGCCTCGGCCATGCACGACGTGATCGGGCACGACGGAGATCCCACCGCCGCCGGCTTCGCCGTCACCGAGCGCACGGAGGTGCGGCTCTACACGGCGGCCGTGCTCCGACAAATTCCAGATGAGCCGATGCAGCCCGTGCCGATGGGCGACGTCCATCTCGCCGACGACATGGACGTCGCGGAGGCGCTGCGCATGGATTCCTATCTCAAGGAGGGCGCGCGCACCGGCATTCCAATCGGGCTCTACTCCGCCGGCAAGATGAACTCGCCCATCTACGTCGACACCGATTTTCTCGTCGGACCGGAGGCGGCGCACCTCAACATCACCGGCGTGTCGGGCCTCGCCGCGAAGACGAGCGCGATCGAGTGGATCCTCTCCTCGATCTTCGCGCATTTCCCGGAGCAGAAGGGAAGCGTGGCCGCGGTCTGCTTCAACGTCAAAGGCCCCGACCTCTGCTTCCTCGATCTTCCTGGCGAGCTCTCGGATGAGGATCTCGCGCTGTACGACAAGCTCGGCGTGCCCGCCAGGCCATTCGAGAACGTGCGCTACTTCGCGCCCCACAAGGCCGACGGCTTCTCTCTCAACACGCTGCGCTCCAACGACGCGCTCGGCGACAACGTCGAGCCGCTCACTTGGGGGCTGCGCGAGGTGCTGCAGTTTGCCGAGGTGATGCTGAACCGCGATGATGTTGACGCCAAGGCCGATGCGCTGATCGATTTCATCAAGGAGCGCGTGCTCGATCGCGACTACAAGGATGCATCGCTCAAGCACGCGCACCGCGTGCGCAGCTTCGCCGATTTGGAAGGGTGGTTCCGCGACGTGCTCGAGAGTCTCGAGGAGTCGGGCCGGGGCGATACGTGGAAGACGCACCACGTCGCCACCATCCGGAAGGTTCGCAACCGGTTGAGCAACATCTCCACGCGCTGCGCCGGCCTCGTCACTGACGACGGCCAGCCGAGCGATCTGCCGTGGGGGAGCTTCGAGGATCGTGCGGTGTATGTGGTCGACGTCGCGCTGCTCGAGGAAGATGCCCAGGACCTCGTCTTCGCGCGGATCGTCACCAAGCTGCGCGAGCAGTTGGAGAAGCGCGAGCTTGGCGTAAAGCACGTCATCGTCTTCGTGGACGAGCTCAACAAGTACGCGCCGGCCGATGGGCCCGACACCTATGTGCGCAAGATGCTGCTCGACATCAGTGAGCGTGGCCGGTATCTCGGCCTTGTTCTGTTCAGCGCGCAGCAATTTCGATCGCAGGTGCACCGCCGGGTTGTCGGCAACGCCGGTACCGCGCTGTTCGGCCGCATGGATGCGGACGAGCTGGCGACACCCGGCTACGCCACGCTGAGTCCAGCGACGCGCGTCAAGCTCGCCACGCTCTCGAAGGGAACGTTGATGGTTCGTCACCCGCACTTTACGCAGCCGATCTTCGTCACCTTTCCGCGCCCCGCGGTGTTGCGAGGCCGCGATGGCGCCGAGCGCTATCCGCAGGCGGCGGACGTCTCGCTCGACAACGCCGTCGTTCGCTCGCTGCGCCGCCTCGACACGTCCGTCACGCTCGCCTTCGTGCAACAGTACACGGCGCTCTATCCCGCCGATGAAGTGTTGCGCGCGCGGAACACGACGGTTCGCACGCGACCCGACAATGTGAAGGCGTTTTTCTCCGGACTCTTCCGCTCGATCATTCCCGCGCAGCCGCTCTCGTCGAAGCCGTCCGGTGTCGGCATCCGGCTCCTCCCCGATGACGATCCCTATGGTTTCTAGGCGCGCCGAGCGTCGCTTGGTGCGCCTGATGATCGGCGCCGCGCTGGCATCGCCATGCGCGTTGGCGGCGCAGTCGGTCGCGCTGCGGATCAGTCCGAAGGTCGGCGACACGCTGCGCGCCCGCTTCGACGAGCAGCACGAGATGACGTTGGCGACGAAGATGAAGAACGTCGACACATCGATGACGGTGAAGAGCATCATGGTGCTGCTCGCGCGCACGGTCGTGAAGCGGCGCGACGAGTCGGGCACCGACGTCACCACCGTCACCGACTCGGTCGCGCTCAGCGGATCGCGCGGCGGCGTGGCGCAGAGCGTCCCCGAGGCCGCGCGCCGCGCCTATCAGGGCCACCGCATCGACGTCCACTTCACGCCGCAGGGCGTGGCGACCGTCGTCGAAGGGGCCAACGACATGCCCACCGAGCTGCAGTCGCTGACGGCGCAGATGCCCGCGACGCTGCCGCCGCAGACGGTGACCGTCGGCCAGACCTGGACGCAGGCCATGCTGGTGCCGATCCCCTCGCAGTTCGGCAACGCCAGCGCGGCGACGATGCGCACGGTGTACCGCCTCGACTCGCTCGGCCACAGCGGCGCGATTGCCTACATCAGCATGAACGGCATCATTACCCGCGACTCGAGCGCGGCCGACATTAGGCCCGGCACGAAGATGGTCTCGAATGGCAGCATCTCAGGCGTACTGATGATCGATCGAAAGCGCGGCTGGTGGTCCGGCTTCGTCTTCACGATGGTGGTGCACTCGACGCTCGTCGACTCGACGAACCCGGAGCCGGTGCACTTCGAGAC
>JALZAE010000569.1 GCA_030948535.1 Gemmatimonadota bacterium
CCCAAGGAGGAGATCGTGCAATCGATGCTCACCGATCTGCGATATGCGGCGCGCATGCTGCGCCGCGCTCCGACGTTCACCGCCGTCGCGGTGCTCACGCTCGCACTTGGCATCGGTGCGACGACGGCAATCTTCAGCGTTGTCGAAGGGATCGTGCTGCGCTCCCTTCCCTTCCGAGAACCGGAGCAGCTCGTCAGCATCGCGCAGATTCCGATCGCGCAGCGTGGCAGCGAGCGAAGCGGCGGCACGTCGTCGATGCTCTCGGTCGAAAGCGTGAAGCTCGCGACGCGTTCGTTCGAGGACGTCGCGGCGTTCATCGGCGAGCAGCCAATCCTCACCGGGATCGGGGACGCGGAGCGCCTCAAGGGATGGTACGTGCCAGCGAATTTCTTCGCGCTGCTCGGGGCGCGCACGCTCGTCGGCCGCACGTTTGTTCCGGAAGAAGAGCGTGCCGGAGCGCCGGCGGTCATCGTGATCAGCTACGGCTTCTGGGCGTCGCACTTTGCCTCCGCGCCCGACATCGTTGGACGGCGATTGAGGCTCGACGGTCGGGACGCAGAGATCGTCGGCGTGATGCCCGCGGGCTTTCAGTATCCGGCGGAGACACAGCTGTGGCGCGCGATCGGCTCGCGCCCACCCGATCGTGCGACCGCGGCGTGGACGTCGAAGACCGCGCCCCAGGGGGGATTCTGGATCATCGCGCGATTGCGCCGCCACGTGACGATCGAGCAGACGCGCGCTGAGCTCGACGCGATCTATCGTCGTGTGCAAGACGTCGCGCCGAATTACGTCGGGTGGGTCGCGAATCCGAATCCGCTCAAGGACACGCTCGTCGGCCCGGTGCGAAAGCCGCTGCTCATGATGCTCGGCGCGGTGACGCTGGTGCTGCTCGTCGCCTGCGCCAACGTCGCCAACCTGCTGCTCGCGCGCGCCGTCTCGCGGGAACGTGAGATGGCGGTGCGCTCCGCGCTCGGCGCGAGTCGCGCGCGCGTCGCTCGTCAGCTACTAACAGAATCCGTGGCGCTCGCATTCGCAGGGGGCACGCTTGGTGTGCTCGTCGCCTGGCGCGCCGTGCCGGTGCTCGTCGCGCTCGCGGGGAGCGAGCTGCCGCGCGTGTCGGAGATCGGGATGAACCCGAGGGTGCTCGAGAGCGTCACGCTCGCGATGGTGATCACCGGCATTCTGTTCGGACTCGCGCCGGCGCTACAGGGCGCGCGCACAACCTCCGCGCAGGCGCTGCGCGAGGGCGGTTCAGGTGCGACCGCCAGTGGATGGCGCGTGCGCACAAGCGATGTGTTCGCGGTGCTGCAGGTCGCGCTCACGATGGTGCTACTCACCGGGGCCGGGCTACTCGGCGCGAGCTTCACACGATTGATGCGCGTCGACCTTGGCGTCGAGACGGCGCACGTGCTGACAGCGCACCTCGTGCTGCCGAAGCAACGCTACTCGTCGAAGGAACAGAAGGTCGCCTTCGCCGCGGCGGCGCTCGAGCGATTGCGCTCGATTCCCGGCGTGCGCGCCGCCGCGGTGAGCACCGGCATTCCCTTGGCTTCTGGCGCGTTCGGATCATCGATTAGCGTCGACGGTCAGCCGGAGGTCGAAAAGGGCATGATGGTGACCTTCACTGCGGTGACGCAGGACTACTTCTCGGTCTTCAACATGCCGCTCAAAGCGGGGCGCTTCATGCACGCCGGTGATCCCGCCGATGCGAGCGCCATCGTGATCAACGAGGCGTTGGCGGCGGCCTATTTTCCCGGCGTGAATCCCATCGGCCATCGCGTGTCATTCTTCATGAACGTCAGCGGCACGATCGTCGGCGTAGTGGCGAATACGCGCGAGTTTCGCATCGGTGCGAGGCCTACACCGGCGCTCTTTCATCCGTTCGACAGCGGGCCCGAGTCCTACATCAAAGTGAGCGCACGCACGAGCGGCGATCCGGCCGCGGCAGCGAGCGCAGTGCGTCGCGCGATCCGCGAAGTCGATCCCGTGCTGCCGATCGACAAGCTGCTCACGATGCGCGCGCTCATCGCCGAGTCGGTGACGCGGCAGCGGTTCTTTGCCACGCTCGTGGCTGTCTTCGCCGCGGTCGCGCTCACGATTGCGGCGTCAGGCATCTATGCGCTCGTCACCTATATCGTCTCGCGCCGCACGCGCGAGCTCGGCATCCGCATCGCGCTCGGCGCCGATCGTCGCGAGGTGCTGTCGCTCGTGATGCGCTGCGGCATGATGCTCACTGCAGTGGGCGTGACGGTTGGCGTCATCGCCTCGCTCGCACTCACGCGCATGCTGGCGTCGCTCTTGTACGAGGTGACCCCGAGCGATCCGGGCGTGCTTGCGGGAGTGGCCGCGCTGCTGACGGGCGTCGCGCTGATCGCCTGCGTTGTTCCCGCTCGGCGGGCGCTGCGCCTCGATCCCATTGCATCGCTCCGCAGTGAGTAGCGCTGGTTTTCGCGTGAGGTGAGTCTGAGACCCGCCCGTGACTCGAGTGTACCCGCTAGCCGCGACAACCGTGTCCCCGCGCAGCGCTTCGGCCTGTCGGACGGCGGACGCATCTGCGTCGGTACGCGGGCGGATCTCTTGCTCGTGCGCGGCGACTCCACCGTCGATATCACGGCCACGCGTGCGATCCGCGGGGTCTGGAAGGGGGGACGTTCCGCTCGACCGCGCTCGCTACGCAGCTGGCCAATGGGACGCGGAGTACCCTGGCGCGCGACGGACTAGCCGGGGGCTAGCCGAGCGCCCTGAGCGCGTGCGCGATGCCGAAGCTCTGGTTGTGCGTGAGTCGTCCAGCGACACGTGTCGGCACGACCGTCGCAACGACGGCGAACATCACCGCGCCGCCCAAGACTTCCATCATCGGGCTCACCGGCCCGAAGAAATCGCTGCCTTGAATCAGCGGGATCGAACTGCGCGCGACGTCCGCGCCGACGCCCACAATCAGGTAGAGCAGGAACATCTTCGCGCCGATGTAGAACGCGTACCCGACGATGTTTTCCGCGAAGCTGGCCGTCCACCGCGACGACGCGAACCCGAAGAATAGCACGCCACCGCCGAGCACGACGAGGTACGACTCGACCATCACAAGGACGAGCTGCGCAGCGATCCAGACGTAGCTGAACGCGATGATCATCGCGGCGATCGCGGCAACCATCGCCATGACCGGGTCCTTGAGCATCACACCGAAACTGAGCTGCTCGAGGACCTTGGCGCCGGTCTCTCGGCCGATGTCCACGATGGTCGACGGGCTCACAAGCCCGCGGCCGATGGCACGCTCGCCAGCGACGGCGAAGCCGTTCATGATCGGCGGGAGCCACGCCGTGAACGCGGTCAAGACGGCGAGCAGGAAGGCGATGAGCGTAAACTTGAGCAGGAACTTGGCGGCGATCTCGTCGAGTGAGTCTCGGCGCAGCGACCAGATCATCCCGGAGACCGCGAACTCAACGCCGGCGAGGATGAGAAAGGTGGACTGAGCGATTGGCAGGAGGCGCGCGCGCCATCCACTCGACGCCACGCGGTACGTATCGCGGATGCCGTCGAGCACCCCCTGCGGCGGCCCGGCGCCCTGCGCACTCGCCGAGGCGACTACCAACGCCGTCGCGAGGACGACCGTAATGACGATCGGCGCAATCGCGCGGACTGAAGGTCGTCGTCGCATTGCGCGGTCACGGAATGACGCGAAGGCTGATGTCGGGACGCACCGTCCCGCGCACGGCGTCCGCCGAGAGC
>JALZAE010000571.1 GCA_030948535.1 Gemmatimonadota bacterium
TCAATGATCCGCGCTCCTTCCATCCGATGCAGCATCCGATGCATCTCCATGGACAGCGCATGCTCGTCGTGTCGCGCGATGGCGTGCGCACCAAGAATCTCGTGTGGAAGGACACCGTGCTCATTCCCGTCGGCGCGACGGTGGATCTGCTGATCGATGCGTCGAATCCGGGCGATTGGATGATGCACTGTCACATCGCCGAGCACCTCGGCGCCGGCATGATGGCCGTCATGAAAGTCGAAGGCGCCTCGAAGTAGCGCACGCAAGACCCCGCCAGCGGGATCGCGCTCGGCGCGGGCGCATTGATCGGTTGGATGGTATTGTATTCCGAGCCGAACCTACCTCGCGCAGACGCGGTGCCCCCTTCCTCGGAGGATGCAGTCATGACCAGCACCCCTGGATCGCCGTCCACTCCGCTCGCCCACTCGCTGCCGCAGCGGGTCATCCGCATCCTGCAAACGCCGAAGACGGAATGGCAGGTGATCGACCACGAGGAAACGAGCGTCGCCGCGCTCTACACCGGGTACATCATTCCGCTCGCCGCGATCGGCCCGATCGCGCGATTGATCGGCATGACCGTATTTGGATTGTCGATTCCCTTCATCGGCACGTACCGCATGCCCATCGGCACCGCGCTGACGATGGCGGTCGTGCAGTTCGTGCTCAGTCTGGTCGGCGTGTACGTGCTCGGCCTCATCATCGATGCGCTCGCACCATCGTTCGGCGGACAGAAGAATTCGATGCAGGCGCTCAAGGTTGCGGCATACGCCAGTACGGCGAGCTGGGTGGTGGGCATCTTCGGCCTCGTGCCCATGCTCGGCATTCTCGCGATCCTGGGGCTGTACTCGCTCTATCTGATTTACCTCGGCTTGCCGGTGCTGATGCGCGCGCCGGCCGACAAGGCGCTCCCCTACTCGGCGGCCGTCATCGTGAGCGCGATCGTTCTCTACTTCGTGCTCGGCATGATCACGTCGCGCTTCATCACCTATCCGACGGCAGGCTTTCCGGTGAGGTGAGCAGGACAAGGGCGGTCCCCGCGTGTAATCACGGGCGCGGGGACACGCCCTCGAAGTGCGCGAGCTCGGTCTCGAGCAAGACGTACGAGAAGATCGCGTCGCCATTGCCGCGGCAGGGCAGCTCGGGATGCGGGGTGCCGGGGGCGAGCTGCGCTTGGGTGCCCGTCGCCGCGTTGCCGTCGCGCTTGAGCCAGAACTTGATGACATGCTCGCCGGCGAGCGGCCTCGGGGGATCGTAGTTTCTTCCGACACAGACTCCCTCGGCGAAATTCGAGAGGGATGTGTCGAACGCGACGACACCGGCCGCATCGGCGATTACGGTCGCGATCGTGTAGACCGTCGTGTCGACCTGCAGCTCGACGAGATAGTGCAGACCTGGCGCGAGGCCGGCGGCGCGATAGCGCAGCGGCAGCGTGTCGCCGCGCGTGTGATACAACACGCTGCCCTGCGCGCCGCCACGCTCCGGCGGAACGATGTTGAATCCGGCATCCTTTTGCGCGAGCGTCACCATCGCCCAGCCGGGTGGCGCTGCTTCGCGCGCCGACGACTGCTGCCCGCGGCTCCTGAGCACGAACACGATGATCGCGGTGAGCACGACGGGCGCGATGAGCACCTTGGCGATCCCGAGCGCCAGGCTAGAGCGGGAGCGTGTGGGCTTGGGGCGCGCAGGGCTCAATAGAGGCACGATGATCGCGTCCTCACTGCACTCAGAGAATGGAGGCGTGAGCCTCGATACCTAGTCCGGATGGCCAGCATGCTCACCTCTCCGAGCGATCACGTGACACTGCGAGATGCGGTCCTCATCGCTGCGCTGCTCACGGCGGCGGCGTGCCGGGCGCGAACGGAAGATGCGTCGTCGGGCGCGGCAGCGCATGGGGGTGCGCCGAGTGCACCCGCCGCGGCATCCGCTGCGCAACCCATCGAGCCGACAATCGATTCCACCTTCGGTAGCGTCGCGCTCGTCGAAAAGGAATCCCGCACGTACGCGCCGGTCGCGACGCCGGCCGGCGGACCGCAGGGCATTCTGCGCTATCGGCTGCGCGCCGCGGCGAACGGAGGTACCGTGCTCGATTGGCACATTGACGCGACCGGCCTCGATCCGCGGCGGGCGTATCGCATCGAGGCGCATGCGGACAGCGGATTCTACAGCGTGGCCAGGGTGCGAAGCGACACCGCGGGAGCGCTGCACGCGGGCGGCACGCTCGACCGATTCGCCGATCATACCTGCGTGGGGCTCGTGCCCTCCGCGCCGCGAGCCGTCGCGGCCACGCGTGCCCTCGGCTTCGCGATCAAGAACGACGGCGCGCCGGAAGAGGGATCCGGCAAGACGCTCAGCCCGACGAGCGCAGCGTCTGCATCTCTGCCCTGCTCCGGCAACGGCGACAATTCATTTGAGTATCGTCTCTTCGAGCGCACGACCATTCGGCTTGCGCCCTGAGCTCAACTGGCCTTGTAGTAGAGCATCATCCGCTGCTGGCGTCGCCAGGGAGCCGGATACCAGAGCCGCCGCTGAAAGACCGCGCTCAAGTCGTAGTCGCCGACGAACAGCGGTGAATAGCCGGCCGATCGCAGGTCGGCATCGGAGATCGCGTACCAGGCGGGACCGGTCTCGGCGTCCCAGAACACGAGCGTCGAGCCGGACGCCGCCCGCAACCGCGCCACATTCCCGTCGCGGTCGCCGTCGAGCAGTGCAAGGCGATGGGAGCTGTCACAACGGCGCACGATGCACATGTACGCCAGACTCCACGCCATCGTGCGAACCGGCACGGGGTGCGCGTCGAGCCACGAGTTGGCGGCAGCAATCGCGCGCGCGTCACGGTTCGTCGCCTGATCATCCACGTAGTAGAGCGACGCGCGGAGAGCGAGCAGGAGCGCGAGCGTCGCGGCGACCCACGTTCCGGCGCGTACGACCATCTCCTTGCGGCCGCCCTCCGCCGGGCCGATCGCGTCGATGAGATCGGCGATGGCGTTCCATCCCTCGAGCGTGATGAGCGCGATGGCGGGCGCGACGCACACGAAGTAGCGCGGATAACCCGCCGAGCCGAACATGCCGTAGTGCCGGAGCAGCGAGTGCACGATGAAGAGCATTGCCACGACCGACACGGCCTCGAGCGAGCGGCGCGCCGCGATCGCGATGCACACGCCGATCGCGAAGACGGGCATGAGCACTCGCGGGACGATCTCGTTGCGTGCGGTCCAGTAGCTCAGCCAGGGCGCGGTACCATAGACGGCGCCCGTCGGAGTCCAGTTGTGCGGCCAGTTGTGCAGCAGGAACGCCGGATCGTGGGAGATGATGAACGCGGCGACCCACCACACCGCGACGCCCGCAGCGAGCAGCGGCAGCTCGCGCGCGCGTCGCGATAGCGGGACAGACCGCGCGCGCGACGCCGGTGACCACAGTGCCCACACCGCCCACAGCGCGCAGACAAAGAACCCCTCCGGCCTGGCGAGCGGCAGCATGGACGCGACGACGAGCGCTGCGCGCGTCGCACCGCGAAAGTGCAGCCGCAGCGCGATGACAAAGAGGCAGGCGAACAATGGCTCCGTCATCGTGTCCGCGGCGAGCAACATCACGCTGGGCTGCAGCAGCAGGAAGGGAATCGCGAGCCCCGCGCGCGACATCCCCTGCTCGTCGGCGACGCGATACGTCTGCCACGCGGTGATGGCGCAGATGAGCACCGTCGTGAGCTTCGCGGGGAGATATCCGAGCCGCGCCGGAATCGCGTATAGTAGCGTGAACGCCGGCCGGCCCCAGACATCGACGAGCAGCAGATGATTCCACCAGGCATCGCGCGCGAACAGGAAATGGACGCCGCCATCTTGTTGGTAGCTGTCCGGGTACAGCAGCGCGAGCGCAACGCCGAGCGCCACAAACGTCGCCAGCCACGCGATGGCCACGCGATTGTCGCTGCGCATGGCGCGGAGTCTCGCCGAAGAGGAACGCCCCCTCTGCATCGCGTTCACGCCCACCGATGAATCGGATCGTGCGCGCGGCTCTCGCACCTGTGTTGGTCGCGCTCGTCTTCGCGGTCGCGTACAGCAACCGCGCCGCCGCTCCCCTGGCGATGCGCATCGATTCGGCGACCGTCACGCGTGACACGCTCGGCGAGAGCATCTTCAAGCGTGCCGACTCGACTGGCGATGCGCGCGGTTTGGCTCGGGTCGGTCTCGTGCAGAAGGACGCCCGCTTCGCGCCCATGGCGAATGGCGCGCGCGGCATCGTGCGCTACAGTCGCGCGGGCGACCGGTTCGCATTCCAGCTCGCCGGCACCGGGCTGGCTCCGTCGATCCGCTACCTCGTCGAGCTCGAGGTAGACGGCGCGGTCTACACCTTGGCCAGCGTGGCGTCCGACGCGCGCGGCGTGGTCGCCTTCGACACGACGCTCGACAGCTTCTCGACGGGCACCTGCAAAGGTGCGAAGGACCCGAACCCGACGCCGATCACCGGGACGCATCTGATCAAGTTCTGGCTGAAGCGAAACGGCAACCCGGCGAGCGGCGGTCCGCCCTTGTGTGGCGGGAACGGTGATCACGACTACACGTACGTGTTGCTCGAGACCGCGGTCGCGACGTTTCAGGGCGCGTCGAAGTAGCGCGTTGCACGCTTAGCGATCGCCGCGGCGATTCCGGCAGGCCGCGATCGTGTCATGGCCGGCGCGGCACTCGCCGCCAGTTACCGCGCGGGCGCTTGGCGAGATCGCGGCGCGCCGGGCTTGCGATTGCGCTGCGCTCGCCGGCGCTACACCCGTGCTGCCCACCGCCTCGCGCAGAGCCGGGACGTGTCCGCACCGGATGATCAACACCAGCCCTATCGCCGCGACGATCGACGATCGCCGCAGCAGCGCGCCCCGCACCAGCGACGGCGACCCACTCCGCGCGAAGCGATCGGCGAGGACGCCACGCATCATGTCCGTCACGGAGGAGCCGCCCACGATCGCGTAGCCGCTGCCGAAGAGGATGAGAAATGGCAGCGCCGCGTATTCACGGACGTGAAACGCGAAGATTGCAAAAGAGAATGTGTAGGCCATCATCGTCAGCTCGGCCGCCGTGCTCACCGTGGCCCGGCTGCGATATCGCGCCGCGCTCCGCCGCTGGCCACGCTGGGTGATCAGGTACTTCGGCGTCCGCTCGAACGGGGTCGCCTTGCCGAGCAGTCCTTCGATGGCGGCGCGGGCATTGGAGACGCTCAGGCCGATCGATGCCGCGAGGAACATAGGAAAGTACGACACGCGCCTGAGCCATTTGCGCGTCGCGCCGGGATTCAGTGCGCGCTCCGCGTCGACGTAATAAAAGAAGGTGCCGCAGAGCGAGAAGATGAAGTAGATGGAGAGCGGCCAGACCACGCGCACATTCGCGCGGTACGCCGCGAGCATCGCGAGCGGGTTGAGAATTCCAACGAGGAGCAGGAATGGATTGACGCCGTTCGCGGTAAGGTGAAGAACGCACTGCAGCTTGTGCCAGCGATCGAGATCGGAGCGGAGCAGGCGCGGCACCAGCTTGCGCGCGGTCTCCTGCGTCCCCTTCGTCCAGCGAAACTGCTGCGCCTTGAGCCCCTGCATGTCCGGCGGGATCTCGCTCGGACAGGTGACGTCCTGCAGATATCGAATGCGCCATCCACGCATCTGCGCCCGATAGCTGAGATCCAGATCCTCGGTGATCGTATCGAACTCCCAGCCGCCGGCGTCGCGGATACACGAGGCTCGCAGAACGCCCGCCGTGCCGTTGAACGACAAGAACAATCCGCCCTGCTCGCGCGCGGGCTGCTCGATGGCGAATTGTCCATTGAGGCCGAGCGACGTCGCGCGCGTGAGAGCCGAGTAGTCCTCGTTGAGATACGTCCAGCGCGTCTGCACGATGCCGATGTCCGGCTCATCGAAGTGCTGAACCGTGTCGTAGAGGAAGGTGCTCGGAATGACGAAGTCGGCATCGAACACCGCAACGAGCTCGCCTTGCGCGTGCTCCAGGCCGAGCGCGAGCGCGCCCGCCTTGTATCCGGTGCGATCGACGCGGTGATGGTGCTCGATCCACACCCCTTCCGCGCGCCATCGGTCGACGAGCAGGCGCGTCAGCGCCAGCGTCTCGTCCGTCGAGTCATCGAGAACCTGGATTTGCAGCTTCTCGCGCGGATAGTCGACGCGGCAGGCGGAGTCGATGACACGCGCCGCGACGTAGAACTCATTGTAGATCGGCAGCTGGAGGGTCACGCACGGCAGTACATCCGGCATCGGGCGGCGAATCTTCGGCGCGCGTTGCGCTCGGCGGAACAGCGCGAGAATGACGTAGCGATTGAGGCTGAAGACCGACAGCGCGACCAGGGCCAGGACGTACGCGACGATGATGGCTCGGTAGAGTGACATCTGTGCTGCCCATCAGTAAATGGTGACGCGTGAACAGGTGCGACGGCCGCTCGCTCGCGCGGCTGCTGCAGTTAAGTAGCGAACCCACCTCGGTCCTTGCATGTCACATGCACGATCCGCGCGGGGCACGCACGCGATCGTCGACCTCCAACCGCAACTGCGATCACCTAGATACCGCGACCGATCCGCCCGCGTTGGACGCGATGTGCATGGCATCTCGCGCGCCATCGGACGAACAATCGCATGAATGCCGCGCGC
>JALZAE010000596.1 GCA_030948535.1 Gemmatimonadota bacterium
GTTGGCCTGCTGCGCGGTCACCGCCTCGATCGCCTGGCGAACCGGCGCGCGCGCGCCTGTCGCGGTATCGGGACGGACGGCCGTGATCGATGCGAGCCGCGCGCTCTCGACTGGAGCATCTTCGCCGAGCGACGTCGTGAGCGCGACGTTCTCGTCGAGCGGGAGATTGAGCAGCTGCTTGATGCGCATGTACGCCACGTCGCGGTCGGCGCGCCGTTGGATGACGATGGGCCGTGCGTTGTCGCGCGTCACCTGCGCGCGGAGGAGGTCGAACTCGGCCGTGTTGCCGACCGTGCGCGCGAGCTGCGTCTGCGCCAAGGTCGTGTCGGCTTGCGCCAGCGTCGCTTCGGCGATCGAGACGAGCCGGTCGCTGAGCGCCGCGTCGTAGTAGGCGCTGGCGACGTCGACGATGACCTGCGCTCGCGCGGAGGTGAGCGCCACGTCGGCCGTGCGTTTGACCGCGCCCGTCGCTTTGACCAGCTCGAAGACGCGCGCATCAAAGATCGTCTGCGTGCCGGAGAGGCCGAGCGTGTAGTTGTTGCGCTGGCCAAACGGCAGATTGGAGAACAGCGAGCCGATCGAGCTGCCACCACTGCAGAGCAGCTGGTGATCGATCGAGTCGACGCGCGTAGCGAGCGCGAGATCGGGATGCGCGGTGAAGCGGCCGCAGTTCGAGGGCTTCGCCGGACCGGAGTCGGCCGCCGACGTGAGCCCGGAGTACTGCGACTTGAGCGTGCGAGTGTAGTTCGCGGATCCGTAGATCTGCGGGAGCAGTTGGCTCCGCGCTTGAATCACCTGGCCGCTCGCGCGCTGCACGCCCGCGCGCGCCACGGCGACATCGGAGCTCTGGACATCGGCGATGCGAAGGGCGTCATCGAGCGAGAGCGCGCGCGGCGTGCCGGACGCGCTCTGCTGCGCGTACGCGTCGCCGCGCGCCGCGAGAAGGGCGGAGGCAAGCGTGGCCACGAGGGCGAGGCGCTGACAAATCGTCATGATCAAATCCGGTGGAGCGTTTGGGTCTGTCGGACGGTGACAAACTGTACGAGCGAATGACTGAGCTAGTGCCGCGTGTTCCCTTTGGGCCGCGGCCGCGATGTCTTTCCAGCGCGGGCCACGCGCGGGCGGTGCATGCCCTTGTCGGTGAGAATCGCGCGCAACAGCACATCGACGTAGGCGCGCATCGACTCCTTCACCGGCATGGCGTAGGCTGCGGCGTGCGCGATGTCACGACTCATCGCTTCCGAGAACACGGCGCTCATCAGCATCCGTGACGCGATGCGTGGATCGATGTCCGGCGCGCTCATGCCGCTGTCGCGCAGCCGGGTGAGGTAGGCGAGCAGCTCCTGTCCCGCGTGTCTGGGACACGACATGCCGGAGTGGACGATCTCCGGATGCTCCTCGATCTCGCCCATCACCTTCCGAATGATGGATCGCTGCGCGTACAGCTCCTCGAACTGGGCGATGCACCACGAGACGAGCTCGGCGGCTGGTTTCGACGGCACGTCTGGCAGCGCCGCCGCCATCGCGGGACTTTCACCCTGATCGAGCGCTTCCTTGATCAGAGCGTCCTTGGAACCGAAATGCCGGAACAGCGTGATCTCGTTTACCCCTGCTTCCTGCGCGATGCGCCGGGTGGTGGCGCCCCGGTAGCCCGTTTCCGCGTACACGCGCGCGGTCGCTCGCAGCAGCTTTTGGCGAATGTCCATGGCAGGAGGCTATTCGCAAACAGTTGTGTAAGCAAGTAGGTACTTACACCCCTGCCGCAACCGTTACACTGGACGGGTCCTGGCCGCACGACGGGACGCGCTCGCACGCCGGAACCTGCGTGCCGGGAGCGCGCGAGCGTGCTACCGCCGCGAATGCGCCCGCAGCCCCATCACGCCGTTGAGCCACCGCACGAACGGCACTAGTGGCGCGAAGTCCTTGATCAGGTTGTCGGCGAGCGCGGGGCTCGTCACCTCACGCTGCGTCAGCGTCCGGCCCAGCGTGAAAGACTTGTAGCGGAGCCACTTGGCGGCGGGATGGTCGGGGGCGATACCGCGCGGCGGACGAGTCAGCATCGCCACCTCGTTCAGCGCGCCGAAGCGCCGGCGCAGCGCGGGCCTCGTCACGAGCGAAGCAAATTCCTCGGGCGCCTCGGCGATGCGCTCGCGAAGCACCTTGAGCGTATGCGGAGGTGGCATCCAGATCCCGCCGCCGATCGACGAGTGTTTGGGCGAGAAGTGGAAATAAAAGCCCGCGCCGCCGTGCGCGACGTCGCCCTTGGCACCGCGGTTGAGGTGGCGGTGAAAGAACCAGCAGGCGCCGTAGGTGTGATAGGGCGACTTGTCGCGCGAGAAGCGCACGTCGCGATGGATCCGAAAGAGTGAGCGCTTCGGGTCGCCGATGAGCTCCGGCGCTACGGTGGCGAGCCGCGCGTCCATCTCCTCGACGAGGCCGACGAGCGGCGTCTTGATCTCCCGCTCGAACTCGTCGCGATGCGCCACGAACCACGGCTTCTCGTTGTTGCGCTCGAGCGCGCGGAGAAAGGCGAACGCACCGCGGCCGAATGGCTGCGGCGCGCTGCCTAGCGAGTCATCGCGGCGCACGCCGGATCGGCGGCTGGATCGGCGTCACCGAACCGGGAGCGGATGAGCCGCGCGCCGCCCGGTTCGCCGAGCACGAGCACGAAGAGATTCGAGTAGGCGGAATCGCAGAGGTCGGCCAGCTTCGGGCCGCCGAGCGCGGCGATGATCGACGGTACCGTGTTGCTGTGCCCCACGACGAGCACTACCGACCCCGCGTGCCTGCGCACCGCGGCCGCGACCGCGCGTGCATGCGCATCCACCGATGCATCCGTCGGTACGACTTCTACGGTCAGTCCACGTTTCTCGGCGATCGGCTGGCCCGTGAGCTTCGTCCGCTGCAGCTGCGTGGTGATCACCGCACCGACGGCGGCATCCTGGAGCGCATCGGCGAGCGCCTGCGCGCGGG
>JALZAE010000607.1 GCA_030948535.1 Gemmatimonadota bacterium
ACGCTGTTCACGACGCAGGTCGCCGTGGGCACTGGGCGCACTATGATCCAGACCGCGGGCGGAAGGCAGGAGTTCAAGTTCGACACGCCGAGGGGCCGCTTGATCGTCCAGCACAAGGAGATGGGGCCGCAGTGGGTGCCGCCGGACTGGCACTTTCTCGAGGTCGCCAAGAAGAAAAACCTCAAGGTGGTCCACCTCACCCGCAACCAGCCCCTCCAGCTCAAGGACGGCGGTTTGATTACCGTGGTGGGCAACAACGTGGTGCACCAGTTCGCGGACGGGCACGCGGTCCCTTACGAGTACTCGGAGGGGCGCGAGATCATCGCCGATGGCAACATCATCGTGCCACCCTTCGGAACCAACCAGCGCCGATACGACGGCGTGCTCGGCACCCACCGGCTCGACCTGGGTGATGGTTACGGGCTTCATGGCACCAACGAGCCTAATAGCATCGGCCGGGCGGCGAGTCACGGCTGCGTCCGTCTGCGCAATGAAGACATCGCCTACCTCTACACGATGGTTGCGGTAGGCACCCCCGTCTTCATCTACTGACCAAACAGTCAGTCAATCCATAAGATCTAATGTTTTAAGCGGTTTCCCCGACCCTTCCTGGGTCGTAACTATAGTGGGTAACTGAAGTAGTTGGTTCCGTGTCCAGCGTGGCGCGGCTCCTTGTTAAAGGCAAGCCGGCGGACTTCTTCGCCGGTACGCAAAGCCATGAGGCAGCAGTCGCAAGTCGATTGCGATCTGCGGCCCGTCTGGTTGCCAGGGAGGCAGCATGTTGTTCCTATCTGCACGGTCGCGCGCCTTCCGGCGCGCGATGGCACCGATTGCTCTCGTTGGTCTCGTGAGCATCGCTGGTGCCGCCACATACTCCGCCCCCGCGACCGCCGCTGCCCCGTCTGTATCGACGGTCATCGGTGATGGGGACGAACGCGCCTTGATCGACACGTTGTCAGGGCGTAGCGGCAAGCTGCGTGCGCGTTTTCTGAGCGCGACGGCGTCGTTCGGCATCCCCGTGCTCGCCAGGTTGTTCGGCGACTCGGCGACGGGGCGTCCCGGCGTGTACACGGTGCACGATACCGTAGCTGAGAAGCCTTCGCAGTTCGCGTTCATCACGATGCGTCCCTTCTCCGACAAGGCAGACGGCCGCATCGGGAACTATCTCATCGGCAATTGGCCGTACGAGCATCGCACCCCGTTGAATGCCGCGTACGCCAATCCCGACGGCTTCATCGAAGTGACGCCGGAGAATCAGGATACCTACGTCAGCGATCATTTCCGCCTACGCGATTTCCTCACGCACGACCAGCAGGACGTGTGGCCCAAGTACCTCGTGCTCAATGAGCGCCTGGTCGACAAGCTCGAGCTGGTGATGGACGAGCTCAAGAAAGAAGGCCACCAGGTCGCGCGCCTCGTCATCATGTCGGGCTTCCGCACGCCGCAATACAACGGGCAGGGCGTTGGTGAAGGCGGACGAGCCCAGGACAGCCGTCACCAGTACGGCGACGCCGCGGACGTGTATGTCGATGCCGGGAACGGCCGTATGTCCGATCTGAATCACGACGGCCGCATCGATTCGCGCGATTCGCGCGTAATCCTCGCAGCGGCCGAGCGCGTCGAGCTGATGCACCCCGAGCTCGTGGGCGGCGTCGGGATCTATCCCGGCAACGGCGCGCACGGTCCATTCGCACACATCGACACGCGCGGCAATCGCGCGCGTTGGGTAGTCACGCCGGGTAGACGGAAGAACCGGCGTCACGTTGTCCATCACAAGCCGGCGCGGTCGAGAAAGCACGGATGACACAAGGGTGAGAAAGTTCGGAACGCTCGCGAGCGCGCTTGCAGCAGCGCTCGCGGTACTCGGTTTCTACCGGCCGCCGCGCAATCTGCTCATCGCCCCGTTCAGCAACGGGTTGTTTGCCGACTCGACAATGGCGTCGGTCGCGCCGTCGCGCGCCGCCTTCGGCCGCAGTGGCGCCGTTCGCGTGCAGTTCGCGCTTCCCGGCGAGCTCGTCAGATATCCGCTCGATGTGCCGGCCGATACGATTGGCCTCAGATACGAATGGGTCGCGCTCGACGGCATGACCCCCATCGACTCCGCGCACCGCAGCGACACGACGGGCTTCACCGCGCCGGGCCATCCCGGTCTCTACCAGCTCGGTATCTCGCGCAATGGCGAGCATCGCGTGCTGGAGGCGATCACCGTCGCCGTGATGGTTCCGTTCGAGGAGAAACAGGGCGGCAAGCTCGACGGCTACCGTCTCGGCATGTTCATGGCCGAGAAGAAAAATCACGCCGGACACGAGCGACCCGATGGCTTCGTGCGCATCACCGAAGCGGTGGCCGAGCTGCCGATCACCAAGCATCTTCGGCTCGGTGACTTTTTGAGTCGCCAGGAGCAAGCCGCGTGGCCGCGCTATGCGGCGATGAACGGCCGGGTGCTCGACAAGGTCGAGCTGGTCGTCGCCAAGTTGGCGATGTGGCGCGGCGATACGCTGCGCCCGCAAACGCTCCTCAGCGTGCACTCGGGCTTCCGTGCGCCCGTGTTCAACCGGACGGTACGTCGCGCCGCGAAGGACAGCCGCCACCAGTACGGAGACGCGATGGATGTCGCGATCGATGCCGACGGCGACGGCAAGCTCACGCTGAAGGACGCGAGGATCGTCGCGCTGGCCGTCGACGCGGTGGAACAAGACTTCCCAGAGCTCGTAGGAGGGATGGGATTGTATACGAGCCGCCGCTATCC
>JALZAE010000614.1 GCA_030948535.1 Gemmatimonadota bacterium
CTACAGCCAGCGTTCTCAGTTGGCGCCCCAGCCCCTCAGCCCCCAACCCCCAAGCCCTGGTTCTCCGCACGCACCAATCCTATCTCGTGCACGTAAAACATCGCCTGCGAACCGCTCTTTCGAAGCACCGGCAGCGCGACGTTGTACACCGGCACGCCGCCGGGAGTCTTCCCCTCGAAGGAACCCGAGTGCGCGTGGCCGTGAAAGCACACCGACGCGTGGAAGCGATCGATCGGCTCGGCGAGGCGGTCCGTCCCGAGATAAGCGTGGATGGCGGGCGGCTCCCCTTCGATCGTCGCTTCGATCGGCGAGTAGTGCAGCACGACGACGCGAACAGGATTCGTCACCTTCCGCAGCGCGAGCTCGAGGCTGTGGACTTCGTCGAGCGCCGCTTTCACGAACGCTTTCGTCTCCGCCTCACCGAACGACGTCAGGGTACCGCGGCCGAAGCCGCCCATGAAGCCCTTCACTCCGGCGAATCCAATGCGGTCGTCGAGCTGAAAGGCGTCGCCGCACAGCACGTGCACGCCGCGCGCACGCAGGATCGTCGTCCCCTCGGCCTGCAGACCCGATTCGTAGTCGTGGTTGCCGAGCACCGCGACGACCGGAATCTTCACATCGGCCAGCTCGCCGACGCAGATCTTGAATTCGTTCGCGAGTCCGCGGCGCGTGAGATCGCCGGTGAGCACGAGCACATCGGCCTCGTCGTTCGCTCGCGCGAAGAGATCGCGGTACGCGCCGACATCCTCTTCACCGCAATGAAAATCGCCGACCGCGGCGATGCGAACGCCGCCGGGCCGACGGTCGGTATTGCGACGGTCGTTCGACGAGAGCGTGAGCTTCGGATCACCGGATTCTGGCATCGTAGTCCTCCGCCATTGGCGATCGCTCGTCCCATACGTCGCTCGCCGCCAGGGCGACGATCGCGGGACGATGCTCGGCCTGGTCGACCGTCGCCTCGCGCAGATCGCGATAGCCCCACTCATTGACATCGATCGCGAAACTGAAGCGGGAGACGAGCGGCCCGCGCGTCACCTTCTCGTCGGTGCGCGGCCGGCGGCGCTCTGCGTCGGCGCGCCGCAGCAATTCCTCGTACACCCAGTCCGGGACACCGTGACTGCATTCGGGATACACGTAGAAGAACATCGTCAGCTGCGCCAGCAGCAACGGCCAGTGCTCGCCCGTGCGATGCATGATGCGATTCCAGTCCATCGCGCGGCCGACGCTCGCGATGAGGTGCGCGATGTCCGCCGTATCCTGCCGGTGGCGCTCACTGATGAAGAGCCGATGCCAGAGCAGCTCCTCCGGCGGCGCGACGCGCACGGGCGTCGCCGCGAGGATCGCCGGCCGGCTGTGCCGGTACCAGTCGTGATCGATTTGCTGAAGACCGTTGCCCATCCCGTAGATCACGTCGACGAACTTGTCGCTGTTCGTGTCCAGCGCCTTGGCGAGCCAATGGGGTTGCTCCAAGCGAGCGCGGAAATCGGCGGTCTTGAGTGCGCGCATGGCATCGGCGACGTGCTCCGGCTCGCAGAACAGATCCAGATCTTTCGTCTCACGGTAGATGCCCGTGTGCTCGTAGATGGCATAGGCGCCCGCGACGATGTACGGCACACCGGCGGCGTTGAGCGCGTGGAGCGCGCGCTTATAAATGTCGCGCTCGTCGTCGGGGATCCAGAAATCCCCGTGCGTGAGCGACTTTTTTTCCTGCTTGGAGATGCTTTCCATCCGCGACGGACGCGCGCGCTCGGGCAGCGTTCGACGAGGAGCAACGTGCTCTTCGCTCGGCACTTCGGACATTGCTCCTCGTGGGTGGGGGAGGTCGAGCGATGACTAGGCATCCGACGGAGCAAGGCGCGGGCCGTGGTCGAGGAGGCTGCCAAGGTCCAGCGCGTCGCTCGCCGTGTAGAGCACGCACGCGTCCGCGGCGACACCGGTGAGGACGAGCGTCCCGCAGTGTAGGTGCTTGAGCAGTCAGTCCAGCGTGGTGTTGAAGAACGCGGCATGCTTGGGCTTGAGCACGAAGTCGTCATGCTCGTCCGGACTGAGCAGCTCGGCGATGGGCTGGCCACGCACGCCGTCCGTCAGACAATGATCGAGCAGCTTTCGAAAGTCGGACTGCCAGCGTCCAAAGTTGTCGTTGACGTAGACCGTCGGAATGCCGAGCGCGGCGGTACGCCGGCGGAGATCGGCGATGTAGCGTGCCGCGGGAAGCGCTCGCACGAAAAGCGCCTCGCCGTTGTCGAACTCGAAATCGCTGATCATGTCGATGATCAGGAGCGCGACAGGCGAGCCGTCGGGCGCGCTTGCCATGCAGGTCGGGACTGCGCTCGGTTGGCATGTCGCTACCGTCAGCGCGATGGCGCGGCGACCCGCAACACCGAGTCGAGATGCGCGAGAATGTCCGCCGGATGCAGCCAGACGCTGATGGCCCCGGCGTCGCGCAACGCTTCAGCGCTGTTGCCGCCGCAGAGCACACCGATGAAGGCCACGCCTGCCTGGCGGCAAGCTTCTCCATCGTGCGGCGTGTCCCCGATCATGACGCAATCCGCGGCGGCGAGTCCCAACTTCGCGACGGCCACCTCGACGAGATCCGGTGCGGGCTTCGTCGATTCCGCATCGTCGCCCGTGACAACTTCGTGCACGTGGGCGCGCAGATCGACGCCGACGCTCAGCATCAACTGGTCGATCTGCTCCGTCTTGCTCGACGTTGCGATCGCGGTGCGAAGCTCGCGCGCGAGGAGCTCGTCCATCAGCTCGACGGCGCCGGGAAATAGCGTGAAGGTCAGGCGCTTCGCGGTCGCCAGAAACTCTTCCGTGTCGCGTTTTCGCAGCTCCGCGCCATCGCGCGCGTCGGCCTCCTCGCCGATGATCGAAGGCACGAGATTGTCGCCGCCCTTGCCGACTTCGGGACGGATGCGCTCGGCTCCAACGTCGTAGCCCATCGATGCGAACGCGCGACGCCACGCGTCAATGTGCCCGTCGTTGGTGTCGACAAGCGTTCCGTCGACGTCGAAAATCACAGCTGAGTAGCTCATGCCGGCCACGCAAAGCAGGAATCGTGCGGATGAAAAAAACCGGGCCGGCGATGTGCTCGCCGGCCCGGCTCGAAATCAGCAGTGGAGGTGGGGGGATTCGCACCCCCGTCCGTGCATCGATCCAACAGCGCATCTACATGCATAGTCCTTTTTTTAGTCTCTCCGCACGCTGGTCAAAGGACAGACCCACGGACGGACAAGTCGTCTAGAGTTTTGCCCACCGCCGGACGACGCACCGGCAGGCTATCCCGAATTTTCGATACCCATCAAGTCGCCTCGGGAGGGCTACCGGACGGGCAAGGCGCATATCCGAAGTTACGCAGCCAGGGCCATGTTTGAGTTGGCAGTTGAAAGTTTCCCGAGTGTTTTACCAGAAACCCGAGTACCTGGGCATGCAGCACCATCTTCACTACACACGTCGACCCTAGTTCACCCCCGATTGTCAAACATCCACGCCGTCCTACTCCTAGAAACATAGCGAGCCGGCTTCGGAATCTCAACCGGGCCGGCCTGCTCCGCACTCGCGAGCGCGCGAGCTAAATTGCCTTGGCCGTTGTCGTTGCCGCGTATGACCTCACACAATTTCTACCGGCACACTTCGCTTCGTACAGCGCGCGATCTGCCGCCTCGACCAGGCTCGCCCGCGTCCGGGCGATATCCGGGTAGCTCGCGATGCCAAACGACGCCGTCACCGGGATGCGCTCGCCGCCAACTGTGATCGACAGGTGCTCCACCGCGTGCCGAAGGCGCTCTGCCACGTCGGCCGCCGGTCCGCTCGCCGTCTGCGGCAGCAGCAACGCCATCTCCTCGCCGCCATATCGCGCGCAGAGATCGATCTCCCGGATCCCCTGGCTGAGCGACTGCGCGACCTGCCGGAGCACCTGATCTCCCGCATTGTGCCCGAACCGGTCGTTGACGCTCTTGAAATGATCGATGTCGACCATGACCAGCGACACTGGGTAACCAAAGCGATCGCACTCGGCCAGCACTTGGCTCAGACGCTCGTCCAGCTTGCGACGGTTCGGGATGCCGGTCAGGGAATCGACGAACGCACGCTCACTCACCTGCGCGAACTGCAGGCAGGTCTCCATCGCCACCCCCGCAAGCGTGCCCAACACCGCCAGCGCCTGCGTCTCGACGTGGGTGATCTGCCCCGGATCGTCGCCCTCGACCACCACGGCGCCTATCACCTTGAGATCGCGCACCAGGGGCACCACAGCGAGCGAGCCGACGCCGCGGAAGGGCTCGCCCCTCCCGTAAATCGTCGTGCCCGCTCCGAGGTTCCCGCGATCGTCGAAAGTGTAGCGGGTGTCGAGCCGGCACGACATCGCGATCAGCGAGTCGGCGGTGACGGCGTATCCCTCGGTGACGGGGTGCTTGGCGGTGACACTCACGACGCGGCCCTGCTCCGCCACCGGGTCCCACTCCGCGAAGGCGGCGCGCGATGCCCCCGTGACTCTTACCGACGCATCGCAGATGGCCGACCCGAGCGCGGAGAGCTCGAGGTTGCTCTGAATACGCTCGGCCGCCGTGAGGAGATCCTCGACGTGCCTCGCGTAGCGGCGCGCCGTGCGGCTCCCGTCAACGAGCTCGACGAGCGTGCCAGCCTGGGCGGCGTATCGCGTCAGCCAGGCCTTGAGCAGATCGCGCGAGAGCTTGGTCGAGCCCGTGCAACCGACCGAGAGCACGCCGTAGGGCTGGCCGCTTCGCGCCACGGGCGCGGCGACCAGCAGGCCGGGGTCGTCGGGAGAGCTCGACACCGTGAGCTCCTCCTGCGCCGCCCATCGTACCAGCCGCATCGACTGCTCGTCCGTCATGCGCGCGACGCTCGGTCCTTCGCCCGTCGCGGATACGCTCGGGTTGAGTGAGCCGTCGCTCGACAATCTCCACAGCGTGGCGTATTCGACGCCGATGGCGTCGCGAAGATCGGTGAGGAATCTGCGGATCGTCGCGCGCTCGACTTCCTCGTCGCCGGTGACGGTGCGCTGGACGACCCACGTCGACTTCGAGCGGCTCGGCGGGCGACGCAGCGGCGAGCCACCCGAATCCGGCTCACGGCGCCGTCCGCTCGAGGTGCGCGTGCGCTGCATGGTGGCATGCGGCTTCTTCGCGCCCTCTTCAGGGGCCGGCACGAGCGCGGCTCCGAGGATCGTGACGATCTTCGCGATGAGCGACAGGTCGATGCCGATCAGGTGCATTGCGACGAGCGCACCCAATCCGGCGAGTGAAACGCCGCTGGCGAGAAGACCCCAACGCCGCTCCGTCTTCCACGTCATTCCGACGATCACGCACGCGACGAGCGAGACGAGAATCGAGTGGGCGAACGTACTGCCCAGCACTACGATTGCCGCCCCGGCACAGAATGCCGTCGCGCGCGTGCGCGACGAAAGCCACGACGTCAGAAAGGCGCCGTCGCGGCGATACCGTTTATTGTCTGTGAGTGATGCGTGAAGCTGCATATGCGGCACCGAAACCGTTGTCGATATTGACGACGGTAATGCCCGCAGAGCAACTGTTTAGCATCGCCAGAAGGGCCGCGATGCCGCCGAAACTGGCGCCGTATCCGATGCTCGTCGGAACGGCGATCACGGGACAGGCGACGAGACCGCCCACCACTGACGGCAATGCTCCTTCCATTCCGGCGACGACGATCACGACCGACGCGCGCGACAGATCGTCGCCGCGCGAGAGCAGCCGGTGGATGCCAGCGACGCCTACGTCGACCATGCGCTCGACCGTATTGCCGAGCGCGCGTGCCGTCACGGCGGCCTCTTCGGCCACGGGAAGATCGCTCGTGCCGGCCGACACGATCAGAATCGATCCATGTCCGGGAGGCGCCGCTTCATTCGGGGCGAGATACGCCGTGCGCGCGAGCGCGCTCGTTTCGATGGTGGGAAACGCGACGGTGAGCGCCGCAAGGGCGTCCGCCGCGGCGCGCGTAACCAAGAACCCATCGCCGTGCGCCGCGAGCCGCGCCGCGATGTCGACGATCTGATCCGCCGTCTTCCCTTGGCCGAAGATCACTTCGGGATATCCCTGGCGGAGGGCGCGCTGGTGGTCGATCGTCGCGAACGCCAGCGACTCGGTGCCCTCGAGCGACAGTTTGCCCAACATTTCGGCGGGCGTCATCTGTCCATCGGCGACCTGGCGCAAGAGCGCCAGGGCGCGATCGCGCATCACGCGACCGCGGCGTCCTCGCGGGGCGCCCTCGACACGAACGGCGTATCGCCGCGCCGCGTCGCGGTCAGATACTCGGCGAAGATGTCGTCGATCTCGCTCAGCGACTCGACGTGATGCAGGCGCGTCCGCAGCTCGGCCGAATGCGGCAATCCCTTCACGTACCAGCCGAGGTGCTTGCGGAACTCGATCGCCGCGCCTCGCGGATCCCACGCGTAGTTCTCCGCCATGCGCGCATGTTCGCTCGCGACGGCGAAACGAACCTCGACGCTCGGCGTTTCCGGCACCGGCTTGCCATCGAGCAGCGCCCGCGCCTGCTCGAAGATCCACGGCTGCCCAAAGGAGCCGCGCGCGATCATCACACCGGCGCAGTTCGTCTCGCGGCGCATGCGCAGCGCGTCTTCCGGCGTCTTGATGTCGCCATTGCCGAGCACGGGAATCTCGAGCGCGGCGGCGACGGCGCCGATCTCATCCCACCGCGCGCTGCCTGAGTACATCTGCGCACGCGTGCGCGGATGCAAGGCGAGCACACGGGCGCCGGCATCCTGGCAGCGCAGCGCGATGTCGACGGGGTCGCGCATCTTCTCGTCCCAACCGCTGCGGATCTTCACCGTCACGGGGAGATGCGTGCTCTTGGTCACGGCGCGGATCACCGACTCGACGAGTCCGAGATCCTTGAGGCATCCGGAGCCGCCATTGCGCTTGACGACTTTCTTGACGGGACAACCGAAGTTGATGTCGACGAAGTCCGGCTGAAACACGTCGGTGACGAGCGCGGCGGCATCGCCCATCGCCTCGGCGTCGCCACCGAAGATCTGCACGCCGATCGGGCGTTCCTCGGGACCAAAGCGTAGCTTTGAAAGCGTCGCGGGAATTTCGCGGCGGATCCCCTCGGCCGAGAGGAACTCCGTTTCGACGACGTCGGCGCCCCATCGCCGGCACAGCTGGCGGAACGGCGCCTCGGAAACGCCGGCCATCGGGGCCAGATAGAGCGGGACATCGGCGTCGACGTGGAATGGGAAGCGCATGACGCAAAGTTAAGAGGCGGCGGAAGTGCAAGCAACGCCGAGGTTTGACACATCTTTTCGATTCCGCTTAATTTCGGCCGACAAATGGGTGTCGCGCCCCGCACAGAATCACCGAGGAAGCCGATGGAATTGCGACAGTTTTTCACGGAAGACGCCATCAAGCTCGAGCTGGAGAGCAACAACAAGGACGACCTCCTGAAAGAGCTGATCTCTCTGCTCAAGCTGGATGACAAGTCCGAAGGGATGCTCTTCAAGATGCTCAAGCGGCGCGAGAATCTCGGGTCGACTGGCATCGGCCGGGGCATCGCGATTCCGCATTGTCGCTCGCTCGTCGTCAGCAAGCTGCGCGTGGCGTTCGGCCGAAAAACCGCCGGCGTCGACTTCAAAGCGATCGATGAGAAGCCGGTGCATTTCTGCTTCTTGATCGTCGCACCGCCACTCGAAGTTTCCAATCAGTACTTGCCGGTACTTGGCAAGATCGCGCAGTTCAGTAAGGAGCCCGACGTGCCGCAGCGCCTGCTGGCGCTCAAGGAGCCGCGCGAGTTTCTCGCCTTGCTCGAAGAGAAGGGCGTTTGAGGCTGCATCCGGACGTCGAGCTGTTGCTGGAGATTCAAGATCTGCTGGAGTACTCGAAGGCCGCCGCCGATGATGATGCGCGCTGGCCCGCCGCCGACCGAAATCCCGATGCGCTCGCCGCGCGCATCGCCGAGCGCGAATCGAAACTGACGGCCCGCACCCGCTCCGACTACGAGCGCATCGCGGCGCGGCTGGATCAGATCATCGTACCGATCGTCGACGGCGTGTGTCGCGGTTGCAACACGCGCGTTCCGACGGGAGCGTCGACCGCGGTGGAAGTCGGCTCATGTCAGAGCTGCGGTAGATTCGTATACGCGGCTGACGTGTAGCGTCAACCACACCCCACGCCCCACCCCCCGCACCCGCCTCTCAGCCTACTCCCACTCGATCGTCGCCGGCGGCTTGGAGCTCACGTCGTAGACGACGCGATTGATGCCGCGCACTTCGTTGATGATGCGGGTCGAGATGCGGCCGAGTGCTTCGTGCGGGAAGTGATACCAGTCGGCGGTCATGCCATCGGTGCTGGTGACGGCGCGAAGCGCGCACACATTCTCATACGTGCGAAAATCGCCCATCACGCCGACGCTGCGCACGGGCAGCAGCACCGCGAAGGCTTGCCAGATCTCGTCGTAGAGATTGGCCGAGCGAATTTCTTCCAGATAGATCGCGTCGGCCTGCTGCAACACGTCGAGTTTTTCGCGCGAGACATCGCTCAGAATGCGGATCGCGAGCCCCGGGCCTGGGAAGGGATGCCGGCCGATCATGTCCTCCGGCAGACCGAGCTCTCGACCGACCCGGCGTACTTCGTCCTTGAATAGCTCGCGCAGCGGTTCGATGAGCTGGAACTTCATCCCCGGCTTGAGTCCGCCGACGTTGTGGTGCGTCTTGATCGTCACTGAGGGTCCGCCGCTCGGCGACGCGGATTCGATCACGTCGGGATAGAGCGTGCCCTGCACCAGAAATTTCGCGCCCTCGCTGACCGACGCCGCGGTATCCTCAAAGACGTCGATGAAGGTGTGGCCGATGCGCCTCCGCTTTTCTTCCGGGTCTTCGACGCCCGCGAGCGCGGTGAGAAATCGCGACTCGGCGTCGACCGTGACGAGTTTGATGCCGAGGCTCGCGCGGAAGGTGCGCTCGACCTGCTCGCGCTCGTGCAGCCGCAGCAAGCCGGTGTCGACAAAGATGCAGGTGAGCTGATCGCCGATCGCGCGGTGCACGAGCGCCGCCGCGACGGCGGAGTCGACGCCACCCGAGAGGCCGCAGATCACTCGCGCATCGCCGACGCGCTCGCGGATGCGCTGCACCTCATCATCGATGAAGGCACCGGGCGTCCAGGTCGGCTGCGCATGGCAGATGCCGAACAGGAAATTCGCGATGATCTCGGTGCCGCGCGCGCTATGGTGAACCTCTGGATGGAACTGTACTCCGTAAATCGGCCGCTCTCGATGCCGAATCGCCGCGATGTGCGAATTGACGCTGTGCGCGGTGACTTCGTAGCCGTCGGGCACCGAACGCACCTGATCGCCGTGGCTCATCCACACCGGCGTCGACTCGCCCGCATCGAATCCGGCGAAAAGTCCATCGGGCGAATCGACGACGAGGTCGGCTCGGCCGTACTCGCGGCGGTCAGCCTTGGCGATGCCGCCGCCCTCGAGCTGCGCGATGAGATTCATCCCGTAGCAGATGCCGAGTACCGGAGCGACGTCGAAGATGCCGCGCGGCGCCGTCGGCGCACCACTGTCGTACACTGAGCTCGGACCGCCGCTCAAGATGATGCCGGTCGGATTCCACGCGCGGATCCATTCGATGTCGCGCGCCGGCGGATGAATCTCCGAGTACACGCGCGCCTCGCGAACGCGCCGGGCAATGAGCTGAGTGAACTGCGAGCCGTAGTCGAGGATGAGCACGCGATCTTTGTGGGACAGATCGGTCACGGCTGCCACTCCGGTCCCTCGAGGCGGATCGGTTCCACGGCCATCGTGTCGAGGTCGAGGATCGCGGCCGACGGCACGCCGTAGAGCCAGCCGCACGCCTCGCCCGGATTGATGATCAGCGTCGTACCCTGCTCCGACTGCGCCGCCTTGTGCGTATGGCCCGTGATGACGACCGCGTGGCCATCGAGTGACCGCTGGTGCACCTCACCGATGTCGTGCACGAGGAGGATGCGCGTGCCATTGACGTCCACGCTGTGCGGCGACTCATAGAGCTCCGTGCCGACAGCACGTGCCGCTTCGGCGCGTAGCCCCTCGTGATCGCCGTCGTTGCGGCCGAACACGCCGGCCATCGGCACCTGCGCATCGCGGAACGGCTTGAGCGAGAAGGGCGAGCAGAAGTCGCCGGCATGCAGGATCAGCTCCACGCCCGCGCCCGCGAAGTGCTTCGAGAAGGCCGCGATGGCGGGGAGCCGATCGTGAGAGTCGGCGATGATTCCGACGCGCATCACGTCCTCCAGCTGGGTATGGGTGGCTCGTGACGCACGAGATCCTCGTACTGCTCGCGCTCGCGAATGACCGCGAAACGATCGCCGTCGACCAACACTTCTGCCACGCGGGGCCGCGAGTTATAAGTCGATGACATCGCCGATCCGTAGGCGCCGGCCGAATGCACGATCAGCAGATCGCCCACTTCGACCGAGGGCAGCTCGCGATCGAGCGCAAAAAAATCGCCGCTCTCGCACACGGGTCCGACGATGTCGACGACGTGCGCTGAGCCGCCGGCATCGGCGACTTCGATCCGATGATAGGCGTTGTAGTGCGACGGCCGGAGCAGCTCGGTCATCCCCGCATCGACGATCACGTACTCGCGGCCGCCGCTGCGCTTGCGATAGAGCACGCGCGTGACGAGCGCGCCGGCGTTGCCGACGATGAAACGACCGGGCTCGACGATGAGCGTGAGTCCGCACGCCGCGATGTCGGGCAGAATGGACGCCGCGTATGCCTCGAGATCGGTCGGCTGCTCGTCTTCGTACGTGACCGCGAGT
Organism: Gemmatimonadota bacterium; assembly: GCA_030948535.1. Lineage (GTDB taxonomy): Bacteria > Gemmatimonadota > Gemmatimonadetes > Gemmatimonadales > Gemmatimonadaceae > JALZAE01. Next base: position 10,800 of record JALZAE010000614.1, read on the forward strand.
CCGCCGCCGATGTCGAGATAGCGGATGTCGACCGCGCCCTCCGCTTTGAGCGTCTCGTTCAGCTCGAGCAGGCGCAGCATTCCCTCGCGATACGGATCGAGCCGTTCCACCTGCGACCCGATGTGCATGTCGAGGCCGGCGAGCGAGAGATGCGGCATCGACAGCGCGAGCCGGGCGACGTCGAGCGCATCATCGAGCGGGATGCCGAACTTGTTTCCGCGCTCGCCGGTCCGCGTGTAGTGGTGCGGCGTCTCGACGACGACTTCGGGATTGATGCGCAGCGCCACCGGCGCGATCACCGCCGCTTCCTGCGCGATGCGCGCCAACATCCGCAGCTCGCCCTCCGACTCGACGTTGATCAGCAGCACGCCGGCGATGAGTGCGTCGCGTAACTCCGCCTCCGTCTTGCCGACGCCGCTGAAGACGATGTCGCGCCCGGCGAAGCCCGCGCGCGTCGCGCGAAAGAGCTCACCACCGGAGACGATGTCGACGCCGGCGCCGAGCGAATGCAGAAGAGCCAGGATCGAATGATTCGAGTTTGCCTTCGCGCTGTAGTGGACGCGGTGCGGCACGGGGGTGAGCACCTTTTCGAGCTTCCCGTACTGCTCCCGGATCATCGACGCACTATAGACGAACGCCGGGGTTCCCGCGCCGTCGGCGACTGTGGCGACGGACACGCCGTCGCACATCGCCGTCTCGCCGGCGCGTGACCAACCCGAGGTCAGTACGCCTTGGCCCACATCGCCTCGGCGGTCGCGGGCTGGCCACACATGAGACAGGTCGCAGGCGCTTCGGGGGAGCGGAACTCTTCATCCGGCATCACGCGAATGGTGGCCTTGGTGTCTTCCTTGATCTGCGCCTCGCAGCTCGCGCGCCCGCACCAGCCGGCGTACACGAACCCGCCGGGACCTTCCATGATTTGCCGGAACCTGTCGTAGGTGATCGGTCCGCGCATGCTGTTCGCTTCGCGACGATCGCGCGCCACCGTCAGCATCTCGGTCTGCATCTGATCGAGCAGCGTGTTGATCTGATCGCCGAGCAGCTCGAGTGAGACGATCGCCTTGAGACCGGAATCGCGTCGCACGACGACAGCCTGATTGGCGTCGATGTCGCGTGGGCCCAGCTCCATGCGGATCGGGATGCCGCGCAGCTCCCACTCGTAGTATTTCGCGCCGGGCTTCATGCTGTCGCGCGCATCGATGTGGATGCGCAACGGCCCGCGATCGCCGCGACGCGACTCGATCAATGTCGCGCGAATGCGATGCGCCGCCTCGAGCACGCGGCTCTTCTCCTCATCCTTGCGCCAGATGGGGACGATCACGACCTCGGTCGGCGCGAGCCAGGGTGGCACTCGCAGTCCTTTGTCGTCGCCGTGCGTCATCACGAGCCCGCCGACGAGGCGCGTCGACACGCCCCAGCTGGTGTTCCACGCGAAGTCGGTGCCGCCCGCTTCCGTCTGGAACTTGAGCTCGAACGCCTTCGCGAAATTCTGTCCGAGATTGTGCGAGGTGCCCGCCTGCAGCGCCTTGTTGTCCTGCATCATCGCCTCGCACGAGTACGTGCGGAGCGCGCCGGCAAATTTCTCCCCCTCCGACTTGAGGCCCGTGATCACGGGCATCGCCATCCACCCTTCCATGAAGGTGCGGTAAACCCCGAGCATCTTGCGCGCTTCTTCCTGCGCCTCGTCGTGCGTCGCGTGTGCGGTGTGCCCCTCCTGCCAGAGGAACTCGAGCGTGCGCAAGAACAGCCGCGTGCGCATCTCCCAGCGCACGACGTTCGCCCACTGGTTGATGAGCAGCGGCAAGTCGCGATAGCTCTGCACCCACTTGGCGAACATCGCGTAGATGATCGTCTCGGATGTCGGCCGAACGACGAGTGGCTCCTCGAGCTCTTTGCCACCGCCGTGCGTGACGACAGCCGTCTCCGGGGCGAAGCCCTCGACGTGCTCCGCCTCCTTCGCCAGGAAGCTCTGCGGAATGAAGAGCGGGAAGTACGCGTTGCGGTGCCCCGTGGCCTTGAACATGTCGTCGAGCGCGCGCTGCATGCGCTCCCAGATGCCGTAGCCGTCGGGGCGGATGACCATGCAGCCGCGCACCGGCGAGTAGTCGGCGAGCTCGGCGCGAAGCACGACTTCGTTGTACCAGGCGCTGAAGTCGGCTTCGCGCGTGGTCAGCTTCTTGTCGTCAGCCATTTGTGGTCGCCAAAGGGTTTGCCGGTGCATCTCTTGAAATTTCGTCGAGATTCGAAGGTGTCATTGTCAACTTTGGATCGTTGCGCGCGGGCGATTTGCCCGCGAGCCATACATCGAGATTCACATAGTCAGCCCACGCGCGCCGAAGGCTCTTTACTTCTGCATAGTCATCATAGTGAAGGATGAGCACGTACTCTGCACC
>JALZAE010000627.1 GCA_030948535.1 Gemmatimonadota bacterium
AGGTACCCCTGGCCGAAGTCGGTCAGGCTGTTGATGGTCAACGACTGGCCCGAAGTGAAGAAATAGCTGGAGCGATGGTCGGGCCCGGTGACGCCGGGGAAGAGCGCGACCACGCTCGGCCGCACGCGCAGACCGTACCACCCGCCATCGAGGCCGATCGTGGCCGGATCGATGTTGTTGCCGACGGCGGCGTGCGTGAGGAACGTCGTGCCGCCGTACGACTGCGTGCGCTTTCCGTCGAACGGCACCGCGAAGATGATCTCCTTCGAGGTGTTGTTGTCGGCGAGAAAGAGATGTTGGAAGCTGGGGTCGAGCTGATACGCTGTGGCGCTGAGCACGGGCTGCAGCGCGGTGATCACGTCCGCGTTGTGCTGCGTGCCCGTGTAGACTTGCGCGTTCAAATACAGCTTGGCGAGCAGCATCGCGACGGCGCCCTGGTTGGCGCGGCCGTACTCGCCCGCGCCCGCCGCCGGCAGATCGGTCTTCGCAGCGTTGAGCTCGGCGACGACGAAGTCGAAGATTTGCGTGCGGGTTGACTGCGGCGGCGGCGTGGTGCCGAGCGCGAAGTCTTCCTTCACCAGCGGAATGTCGCCGAACAGATCGATGCCGTGCCAGTAGCTGAGCGCGCGGAGGTAGCGCGCCTCGGCGCGGTATTGCTTGATGTCGGCCGCAAGCTGGCCGGTGACGCCGCGGCCCGCGAGCTGCGCGTCGGTCGTCTGGCGAAGGAACTCATTCACCAGCGCGACCTGGAAGTAGATGCGGTAGTACATGGAGACCAGAAACTGGTTGCTCGATCCCCAGAGCTGCGTGTTGAGCTCCTGCACGCCGGCGTCGCCCCAGGCGATCACCGCCTCGTCTGTCGGCAGCTCCTGCATCTGCCACAGCAGGCGGATGTACTGCGAGAACCCTTCATCGATGCCCGAGATGTCGGGCAGGCCGGCGGGTCCTGCCTGTCCCGAGACCTGGAGTCCGCCATAGATCTTGGCGATGTACGCCTTGTATGATGCGGCGTCGGCGAAAACGGCCGAGCTGCCGATGCTGCTCTTCGGCTGTACCGTCAGATCGGTGCAGGCCGGCAAAGCCAGCAGCACGAGCGCGGCGCCGAAAATGGTGCGGGCGGTCTTATGCATGGTGAATTCCGTGTCGTCTGAGAATGAGCGCGCGAACCACGCGCTCAGAATGTAAACGCGGCGCCGAGCAGCAGCGTGCGAGAACGCGGGTAGATGTTGTTGTCGATGCCGAACGCCGATGTGAGGCCGACCGTGGCCGCCTCGGGATCGACACCGCTATAGCCGGTGATGGTGAAGACGTTCTGCACCGAGCCGAACACACGCACCGCCTTGAAGGCACGCAGCTTCCGAAAGGTGTAGCCCAGCGTCAGGTTGTCCATCCGCAAGAACGACGCGTCCTCGACGTACAGGTCTGAAAAGTATTGTGGTCCGACGAAATTCGTCGTGAGCACCGACGATTCGAGGTTGGACGGCGGCTGCGAGCCCTTCACCGCGCTGTAGTGCCCGAGGTTCGAGGCGACGTTGTTGTAGACGTAGCTGCCGAGGTTCGCCCGCAGCGTGTAGCTGGCGTCGAAATTCCGCCACGACATCTGCGAGGACTGCGCGAGCTGCCACTTCGGCCACGGGCTCTTGTACGGCTGGAGATCGCTGCCATTGATGATGTGGTCGCCGTTCACGTCCACGTAGAGCGCGGTGTCCGGCCGATCGGCCGTCGCGCCCGCTGCGTTCAGCGCCTTGTGCTTGTACACGAAGAACGAGTTGACGGGATAGCCCGGCTGCAGCACCTGGATCGAGCTTCCGACGCCGCCTGAGATGGCACCGATGAGGATCTGCGTCGCGCTGCCTCCGTAGAGACTCAGCAGCTTATTGCTGTTGGTCGCCGCGTTGAAGCCGGCGTCCCACGTGAAGCCGCCGTTCTTGTGGTCGATGACGCGCGCGTTGATGCCGAACTCGATGCCGCGATTCTGCACGCTGCCGATGTTCGTCGTCACGAAGTTCGAGAGGTTCGTGCCGGCGGCGACCGGGACCCTGAAAATGAGATCCGTCGTCTTCTTGGTGTAGGCGTCGATCGTGCCGCTGATGCGGTTGTTCAGGAAACCGTAGTCGAGACCGACATCGGTGGACGTCGTCTGCTCCCACTTGATGTTCGGATCGACCGCGGTCGGGCGGATCGTCGTCACGAACTGATTGCCGAACTGCACCTGCGACAAGTTGTCGCCGATCTGATAGGTGCTGAGGTACAGATAGTTGCCGAACGCCTGGTTGCCGTTCACGCCCCACGAGGCGCGCAGCTTCAGATCGGACAGCTTGCCCCAGCGCTGCATGAAGGGCTCATCGATGATGCGCCACGCGATCGACGCGGAGGGAAACACGCCCCACTGATTCGTGGGCCCGAAGCGCGAGGAGCCGTCGCGGCGAACGCTCGCCGTGAAGATGTACTTGTCACGCAACGTGTAGGTGGCGCGCCCGAAAAACGACACGAGTCGCGCCTCTTCCTGATTGACCGCGTTCTGCTGCGTCGTCGCGCCGGGAATACCGCCGTTGGTGAGGAGGTCGGTGCTCAATCCCTGCGCGAACACGCGCGTCTCATCGTTGTTGAACCGCTCGAAGCTGTAGCCACCCGTCACGTTGATGTCGCTATGCATGCGCTCGAGCCGGTGCGCGTACTCCCCAAACGCCTCGAGCAGCGTGTTGAGCTGGGTGGGCGTGTTTCTGGTGAAAGTTCCGCCCAGGCTGTTCTCGAGTTGTCCTTGCGAAAAGCTCGGCGAAAACGAGGTGCGCTCGCTCCGCGCGACGTCGTAACCCCCGCGTACCGTCGCCACCAGCCCATCGAGGAACGGCGCGTGATACCTCCCTTCGATGTCGCCAACGCTACGGTAGATCGTTCCCTGATCGCTGAGCTGCGCCAGATCGGCGACCGGATTGTTCGCGCCGAGCGGATTCTTGTACTGAAGAAAGACCCCAGGCGTTCTGTAGATGGGCTGCGTCGGAGCGAAGGCGATCGCTGCACCGACGACGCCACCCGGCGTGAAGAGGTCGTGCCCGCGGCTTCCCTTCAGGTTGGTGTGTACCTCGAGAATATCCTTGAAGAGGCGGTCACTGTAGTTCAGCGATGCCGAGACGCGCTGCGCATCGGTGCCGCGCACCACGCCCGCCTGATCGAGGTAGCCGAGCGAAAGGCGATAGCGAAGCGCGTCGCGGCCGCCCGAGAAGGCCAGGTCGTGCTGCTGCCCGACGGCCGTCCGCTGAACCGCCTTCTGCCAGTCGGTATTCGCGGCACCGATGCTGTCGATGTTCGTCGGTGCGAACTGCGTGACGGCGGCGCGGAACTGTGAGGCGTTGAGGAGCTGCGGCTGGCGGACGACGCTCGAGGTCGACGTCGAGACGCTGTACGTCACCTCGGATCCTTCCGAGCCGGTCTTTGTCGTGATGAGCACCACGCCGTTCGCGCCGCGCGATCCATAGATCGCCGTCGCCGAAGCGTCCTTGAGTACCGTGACGGTCTCGATGTCGTTCGGATTGATGAACGACAGCGGGTTGCGTCCGTCGGAGATGCCGCCGCCAACCGCGAGCGGAACGCCATCGATCACGAACAGCGGATCGTTCGCCGCGTTGATCGATGTCCCGCCGCGCACGCGGATCGTGACACCGCCGCCGGGCTCGTTGTTGCTGATCACCTGCACACCGGGCACCTTCGCCTGGATGAGCTGTTCCGGCGTGACGATGCGTCCCGTGTTGAACTCGGCCTGGGACACGGTCGCTACCGCTCCGGTGACTTCTCGTGCCTGCTGCGTACCGTAGCCGATCACGACCTGTTGCGTGAGGACGACCGCGAGCGGGACGAGCGAAAAGTTCGCCGTCGCCGTTCCGCCGGCGGGGACGACCACTCCCACGGCGGAGTCCGGAGCGAATCCAATGCGGCGCGCCTGCACCTTGTACGTGCCGGGCTGAACCGTGAGGGAATAGCGGCCGTCATCGCCGGTAAGCCCGCCGCCCGTTCGGCCGGAGACGAAGACCTGGACACCCGCAACGGGCTTGGCACCCTCCGCCGAGGTGACCACGCCGGTGATCGTGCCGGTTTGAGCAAACGCGCTGCTACATACGCACAGAGCCAATAATCCAACGAATCCTATCCGGTGCATCATGCCTCCTGAGAGAGAAAAATGGCACGCACGCCGAAGGAGCCGGCGCGAGTCGTTTGAGACCTATGTGGGCGATGTCGACGTCGGAGCTTCGAACCAAGCCGGGTCACATCACGCGACTGGCGTCGCGCGACTCGGTTCGAGCGGCAGGAGTCCAAGGATGATGCTTCACCTACCCTGTGTGTCCTGGCGTTGACGCTAGTTGCGCAATTGCGGGTGGTCAATACGCATGGGCACGAAACGACGCGAAAGTGGTAGCGTTTCCACTCTGCAACCGATTACAGAGTGACGCGACACAATCTGGACGTGATCCGTCACCTGGAATTCATGCGCGGCGGACTCTAGAGCTGAACGCGCCGGCTCGCTCGGCCCGTGGTCAGGGCCGGGTCGCCTTCGCCTTTGCACCGCATGACTCGCGCACCACCAAGCTCGTCGGGAGCATCTCCTGCCGCGGCCGTCGCCCGGGATGATCGATGACGTCCAAAAGGCGAAGCACCGCGCGCTCGCCCATCCCGCCGATGTCGGCGCGAATCGTGGTGAGGGGTGGATTGGTAAATCGCGCCGTCGGGATGTCGTCGAATCCGACCACCGCCACGTCACCGGGGACGGAAAGCTTCGCCTCGCCCAGCGCACTGAGCGCGCCCACCGCCATCGAGTCGTTCGCCGCGAAGATCGCGGTCGGCCGCTGCCGCATCTTGAGCAGCCGCTGCGTCGCCTCGTAGCCCGAGATCTCGCTGAAGTCGCCGCGCACGATCAGGCGGGACGATGCTGCGATGCCGGCGTCTCGGAGCGCATCGACATACCCGCGCAACCGCTCCGCCGCGTCGCGGCTGGATCGTGGGCCGGCGATCGTCGCGATCCGGCGATGCCCGAGTTTCAGGACGTGACCGACCATGAGATAGGCACCCGCGTGGTTGTCCACCGTGAGTGTGTGCGTGGGAGGATTGACGTCGCCGACGACGTGACCGGTCAACATCACCGTCGGGAGGTCGTAGGGCGACACTCGCAGCGCGCGGACGTCGGGCGCCCACGCGATCACGCCGTCGACTCGGCCTCGGAGCGCACGCGACGCATTCCCCGCTGGCTCCCGTGCATCGTGCGAGTTGGAAATGAGCAGATCGTAGCCGTGGTTGCGCGCCATGCGGCCGATCCCGGCGATCAGCTCCGCCAAGAACTCACCCGTGACGTTCGGATGCAGCACCGCGATCGTGAGAGTGCGGCTCGTGCTCAGCGCCCGCGCGGCGGCGTTCGCCACGTAGCCCAGCCGCGCCGCGATCGCCCGCACACGACGGCGGGTGGCGCCGGCCACGTACGCGCGCCCATTGAGCGCGCGTGACACGGTGGCGGTCGACACGCCCGCGGCGCGCGCAACTTCCTTGATCGTGGCGCGAGGCAGTGACTCACTCACAACACGTTCCCCGGTGCAAGCAGCCCCCCCGGATCAAGCTCGCGTTTGAGCGCGCGCATGCCGCCGATCTCGAGCGCACTCAGCTGCAGCGCCGGCCAGCGACGCTTGAGCTTGCCGATGCCGTGCTCGGCCGCCACCGTGCCGCCGGCCTGAATGACATGTCGCAGCGTCTCCTCCACGACTCGCTCGATGCGCGTCAGCTCCGCGGCGTCGTTGGCGACGAAATTCTGGTGCGGGTGTCCGTTCCCGGCGTGGCCATAGGTGACCGCCTGCGCAACACCATGGCGCGCGGCCGTCGCGCGCGCAAATGCCAGCGCATCCGGCAGCAGCGCGTAGGGCACCGCCCAGTCGGTGGACACCTTGCGACCGCCGTGCGCGCGGCGCGCTTCGCCGAGCTC
>JALZAE010000653.1 GCA_030948535.1 Gemmatimonadota bacterium
CCCAAGCGCGTCGAGCAGCTCATCCGCGAGCGCTTTCAGGATGTCGTCGGCTCGAAGGTCGTCGCCCAGCGCGCGACATTCCCCGTTCCCGACAACGACACCACGCTCTTCGCCATCGCGACCGACAAGGAAGAGACGCAGTCCGCGGTCTCGGTGATCTTCAAGCATCCGGCGCAACCCGAGGGCACGGTCGCGGCCTTCCGGCGCGACGCGGTCGCTCGCCTCTACAACGCGATGCTCAACGCGCGCTTCGGCGAGCTGACGCAGCTGGCGAATCCCCCGTTCCTCGGCGCGGGCTCGTCGCAGGGACACATCGTGCGCACGCAGGACGCCTACGTCCTTGGCGCCGCGGTGAAGGACGGCGGCATCGAGCGCGGACTCGACGCGCTGCTCACCGAGGCCGAGCGCGTGGACAAATTCGGCTTCGCGCAGAGCGAGCTCGACCGCGCCAAGAAGAACACGCTGCGCGGCATGGAGCGCGCCTTCGCCGAGCGCGACAAGACGAACTCGAGCGCCTTCGCCGGGGAGTACGTACAGAGCTTTCTGGAGAGTGATCCGATCCCGGGCATCAGCTATGAATATCAGCTGACGCAGAAATTGATGCCTACCATCACGATCGAGGAAGTGAACAAGCTGGCGAGCGAAGGGATCAGCGAGAAGAATCGCATCATTCTCGTCAGCGCCCCGGACAAGAAGGGCGTTCCCGTCCCGACGCGGCAGCAGCTGCTGGCCGTCTTCGCCGCCGTCAAGAAGAAGACCATCGAGCCGTATCACGATGTCGTCGCCAACGCCGCGCTGCTCGACGCTCCCCCCGTACCCGGTACGGTGACGAAGGTCGCGACGATCCCCGAGATCGGCGTCACGCAGTGGACGCTGTCGAACGGCGCGCGCGTCATCGTGAAGCCGACCGACTTCAAGGCCGACCAGGTGTTGTTCAGCGCCTTCGCGCCGGGCGGCACGTCGCTGGCGAACGATCACGACGCGCCCTACGCCGGTGTGGGATCGTACTTCGCCGCGGCGGGCGGCGTCGGCCGCTTCAGTCCGATCGATCTGCAGAAAGCGCTCGCCGGCAAATCGCTTCGAGTACCGACGCCGAGCGTCGGCGAGCTCTACCAAACGCTAAGCGGCCAGGCGTCACCGGGCGATCTCGAGACGTTCTTCCAGCTCGTCTACCTCGAGTTCACCGCGCCCCGAAAGGACACGACTGTTTTCGCGTCGTTGAAGAGTCGCTTCCGCGATCAGCTCGTCAACCGCGGCGCCGATCCGGAGCAGGTGTACGAGGACACGCTCAATGCGATCCTGTCGCAGCACAACATTCGCGAGCGACCGCTCTCGGCCGAGATGATCGACTCGCTCAAGCTCGATCCGTGGCACGCGTTCCTGCGGGAGCGGTTGGCCGATCCGTCGAGCTTCACCTTTGTGATCGTCGGCAACGTGACCCTCGATTCGCTCAAGCCGCTGGTGGAGAAATACATCGCAAGCATTCCCGCGCCGCAGGGGAAGCCGCACGAGAAATGGCGCGACGTCGGCGTGCATCCGCCGACGGGCGTGGTGAAGGCAATCGTGCGCAAGGGCGTCGAGCCGAAGGCGTCGACGCGCATCGTCTTCTCAGGAGCGTTCGACTACACGCCCGCCAACCGCTACGCGATCAACTCGCTCGCCGACGTCATGACCATCCGGCTGCGCGACCGGTTGCGCGAAGAGCTCGGCGGCACATACGATGTGAGTGTGGGCGCGTCGCCGTCGCAGTATCCCCGTGGCGAGTATTTCTTCACCATCGATTTCGGCTCGGCGCCGGGAAAGGTGGACGCGTTGACCAAAGCCGTCTTCGCCTACATCGACACGCTGAAGGCGAAGGGCCCGTCGGCGAGCGATGTGGCGAAGGTGAAGGAGCAACAGCGCAGGGAGCAGGAGACGAGCTTGAAGCAGAACGGCTACTGGCAGAACGTGCTCGTCAGCAAAGAAATGTCTGGCGAAGATCCGCGTACGATGCTCGAGCTGGACAAGCGCGTCGCCGCGCTCACCGCTGACGCGATCATGCACACGGCGCGAAGCTACTTGAACACCGCGAACTACGTGCAGGCGAGCTTGCTCCCGGAGACGAAGAAATGATCAACCGGCGCGACTTGCTCAGATCGGCGATCGGCGGCGCGATCGCGGCGTCAGCACCACGTGCACTGCTGGCGCTGGACGGCCTGGCGAAGAGCGAGCGCACCGACCGGCCGCACCTCACCAACGCCATTCGCGCCGCCAACTGGATCAAGCGCTCGCGCATGGTCACCGAGCATGGGGTCGCGTGGCCGGCGGACCCGCTCGATCCGAAGTCCGTGAGCACGACACTCTACAGCGGCACGCCTGGCGTCGTTCTTTTTCTGCTCGAGATGCACGCCGCGACGGGCACTCGGGAATATCTCGACGACGCGTGCGCGGGTGCGGACTATATCGCGGCTACGATGCCCGCCGATGATGCGCCCGGCGAGTGCGGTCTCTATGAGGGCACAGCGGGTCACGCGTTCGTGCTCGAGCAGGTGTGGCGCGCCAGCGGTCGCGCGACGTATCACGAAGCGGCTCGCCGCGCCGTCGCACGCATTTACCGGCGCGCCGAGTCGAAGGATGGCGGCGTGCAGTGGTCCGATTCTACCGACATCATCTCGGGCGCGTCGGGCACTGGGCTGTTCCTGCTCGCCTGGGCCGCGGCCAACCAAGACGCCGATTCGCGTGCGCTCGCGATCAAGGCCGGCCGGCGGATGCTCGATCTGGCGCAGCCCGCGCCGAGCGGACTGATGTGGCGCATGGATCCCAGCTTCGTGCGCATCATGCCGAACTTCTCGCACGGCACCGCGGGCGTCTCCTATTTTCTTGCGACGTTGAACCGCCACACGGGCGAAGCAGCGTTTCGCAACGCGGCCGTTGCGGGTGCGAAGCACTTGCAAGCGATCGCCAAGACGGACGACGACGCCTGCGTGATCTATCACCACAACGGCGACGGCGAGCATCTCTTTTACCTCGGCTGGTGTCACGGGCCGGTGGGGACCGCGCGGTTGTTTCAACAGCTGGCCGTGGTGACGAAGGACGCGGCGTGGAGCGGCTGGGTGCGCCGCTCCGCCCGTGGGATCTCCGCGCGCGGCATTCCGGAAAAGCGGACGCCGGGCTTCAGGAACAACATGAGCCAGTGTTGCGGCGATGCGGGCGTGTCGCAGTTCTTTCTCGATCTGCATCATACGTATGGCGACCCGGCGGATCTCGCCTACGCCCGGCGCGTCGCGGCCGACGTCATGCTGCGATCGACGGCGGAGGGCGACGGGCTCAAGTGGGTGCAGGCGGAGAACCGCACGCAGCCGGAGAATCTCGTCGCGCAGACGGGATTCATGCAGGGTGCCGCCGGCGCGGGCATGCTGTTTCTGCGGCTCGACGGCGTCGATGCGAAGCGCGCGCCGCGCGTGCTGTTTCCCGACACGCCGTTCGGCGTCTAGAATCGTCCAGACCATGCGACCGTCACGCTGCCGCGTGGCGCCAGCGTGAGTCCGACGCGCGGCACCGGCGACGGGATGCGTTCCCATTGCTCGCCACCAATGGTCGCTCCCACACCGGTGCCGGCTATGCCGCCGAAGATTCCCCCGGCAACCATGGCTGCGACACTAGTCAAGCCGCATAGGTCGTCGTCGCGGCAACTCACATTTCTTTCGGCGAGTGATCCCAGTCCCTTGCCGATCCCAACGCCGATCGCCGCGCCAAGCATGGCGCCTCCGATGACGCAGGCAGGCCGCTTGTCTACACACCTTCCCGCGCCGCGGCTCCGCCACAGCTCCCCTACGTTTGACGCCGGAAGAGTGTCAAGCTGTCCGAAGCGTGTGTCGATTACGATCCCGCGATCGCCAATGGACACCAGTGCGCCGGTGACATCCCGGCCGCGGATGCGCACGGCCCGCACGCGATCGCCGGCACGGAGCGCCGAGTCGACAATCGCGGCCTGCGCCTTCGTTGCGGTCGGCGCGGCAGTTACCGTCGCGCACGCGAGCGCTACCATCAATAGGCGCGCGCTCATCACGGCACCAATAGGTGCCAACTCGTGCTCGTTGCTCCGAACAACGCACCGAGCAGTCCGCCGACGAGGCCGCCACCGAGCGCTGACGCAGCGATCGCGCCGCCGCAATTGCAGCGCTCGCTGGTGTTCTGGCTGATCCCCTGCCCCACCGCCGCAACGCCAATGCCGCCCAACGCGCCGCCGACCAGCGCACCGATCAGAAATCCCTTGCCAGCGTTGTTGCCCGCCGTCCACACCGTATCGATGTTGGCGAGCGGAATCGTGCGCGCCGGTCGCGCATCGCGCGGCTCGAGCACCAGCGCGCCGCCGCGCACCTCCGCGAGCCGCCCTTCGATTCCCTCGCCGGCGCTCGTCAGCACCAGGATGTGCCGGCCGGGCGGAAGCCGGCCCACGGCTGAAGCGCGTACGGAGTCGGCCTGCTGCGCCCGCACGGGTGAGACGAACGCGCAGCATGCGACGATAACTACGACGAGCGTGATGGATCGCGGCATTGGGACCTCGACAGAAGATGTGAGGCCAGTCTACGGAGGCAGCGTGACCTGCCCGTGACCTGCGCGACTCAAGAAAAAGGCGGGCGTCGCGCGTCGGGCCCTCCCCCAATCAGCGGCTCGCGAACGACCCCGGATCCAGCCGGATCCACGCGGCGAACGCCACCATCTGCTTGCGGATCAACTCCCGCGTGCTCTCGTCGGTGAGATTGCTGTCGGCGTCCATGCGCTCGGCCGCCTTGGGGATCTGCACCTCAGGCTGCAGCATCGCATAGGTCTGGGTGAACACGAACATCTGCCTGAGATGATGTTGGCCACGCATGGTCGCACCAATTCCACTACTCGCGCCCATGATCGCCGCCGGCTTCCCCTTGAGCGCCGATGTCGCGGGCGGCCGCGACGCCCAGTCGATCGCGTTCTTCAGAAATCCCGGAACGCTGTAGTTGTACTCGGCTATGGCGAACAGGAGTCCGTTCGCGGCGCGCACGGCATCGCGGAAACGCTTCACCTGCGCGGGCTCGAGCTCGGGCGTGTCGATGTCGGCATTGTAGGCCGGGATGTCGCCCAATCCCTCATAGATCGTGATCCGCATCCCCTCCGGCGCGACACCCTGCGCAGCGCGGAGGAGTCCGCGATTCATGCTCTTCGCGCGCAGGCTGCCGCAGAGGGCGAGGACTTCCGTATCGGCCATTGGCGCGAATTCCTGTTGAATGGGAGATCAGTTGCTGCGTTGCGGTGACATCGCCGGCTCTCGCAAATAACTTGCCCTCTAACGCCCGTGGCGATTTTCGGCGCGGCGAGCATCATCCAGACTTCAAAACTCCACGAGAGAATCGTGATCACCGATAGCCTTCCCCGCCTGACACCCGACCTTCCCATCGCGCTCGCCGACATCCACGCCGCGCGCGACCGCATTCGGCCCTTCGTGCCGGTGAGTCCGCTCCGCGAATATCCCGAGCTCAACACCGAGGTCGGTCGCGGCATCCGGGTTTTCGTGAAGCATGAGAATCACAATCCGGTGAACACCTTCAAGGTGCGCAACGGAATGTCGTTCATGACGGCGCTGCCTCGTGAGGATCGCGCGCGCGGCATCGTAGCGGCGACGCGCGGGAACCACGGGCTTGGGCTCGCCTGGAGCGGTGCCCGGCTCGGGGTGCCGGTCACCATCTGCGTTCCCGTCGGCAACAGTCCGGAGAAAAACGCGGGCATGCGCTCGCTCGGAGCCACGCTCATCGAGCAGGGCGAGGACTATGATGCCGCGATCACCGTCGCCGAAGCGCTCGTGCGCGAACGCGGTCTGCGGATGGCGCACTCGACGAACGACCAGACCATCATTGCGGGCGCCGGAACGCTCTCGCTCGAGATGCTCGAGCAACAGCCGGAGCTCGACGCCGTCGTGATCGCGATCGGCGGTGGATCGCAAGCCGTCGGTGCGCTCACCGCTGCTCGCGCGCTGCGCCCATCGGTGCGCGTCTTTGGCGTGCAGGCCGAGGGCGCCAGCGCCACGCACGACTCCTGGCACGCCGGCCATCCCGTGGCTCGCGACTCGGCGAAGACATTTGCCGATGGACTCGCCACGCGGAGCGCGTACGAGATGACCTTCCCCGCGCTCCTCGCCGGACTTGCGGGATTCATCACCGTCAGCGACGCACAGATCGCCGAGGCTCTCCGGCTCCTGCTCCGCACGACGCACAATCTGGCCGAGGGCGCCGGTGCGGCGGGACTCGCCGGCTTGCTCGCGTTGCGCGATACGCTCGCCGGCCAGCGCGTCGGGGTCGTGATCTCGGGCGGCAACATCGATTCGGACACGCTCCGGCGCGTGCTCGCGCGTGAGATCTGATCACGCGATCGCGGCGGCGGCGAGTGCGGCACTGATGGGAGCATGCGCCTCATCCGGGGGCGGTGCCTCGTCCGGCGGCCGGATGAGCGCGATGCCCGCGGGGGTGACCGGCAACGTTCAGTTCACCTACTACGACATTCACGGCAACAGCATCCGCGAGCTGATGCGGCAGATCCGCGACAACGAGCTGGTCGCTACTGGTACCACCCGCGCCGTCGCCGTCACGAATTGGAAGCTCGCGTGGAATTGGCGCGCCGCGCCGCTCGGCGGTGGCGGCGGCTGCGCGCTCAACACCATCGACGTCAGGCTCGACGTCGAGTACATCATGCCCCGCTGGTCGCCGCCTGACGACGCGTCGTCGCAGCTCCGGCGATGGTGGGATGGCTATCTCGCCCGGCTCGAGGTGCACGAGTCGCATCACAAAGACATTGCCGCCGACGCCGGGAAAGAAATCGTCCGCCTGCTGCGGAGCGTGAAGGGCAACTGCAACACGATCAACTTCGATGCGTCGTCGGGTGCGTCCGAGATCTACCAGCGCTCGCGTCGCCTTGAGGAAGAGTTCGACATCGAGGAGCGCCGCAGGACCGACGATCCGCTGAAGGCATTGCGCGACAGCCTGCTGAGAGCGTCGCGGCCGTGAGGCCGACGCGCGCTCGCACGATTGGCCTCGCGCTCCTCGCGGCATGCGGCGGCAGGCACGTCGAGTCGTCGGCCGTCTCCCCCGCGAGTGAGGCCGCGCCGATCCCGCCGCTCGAGGCGGCGACGATCTCGATGCCGATCACCATCGCGCTCTCGGCGCTTCGACCCGGCATCGACAAGCAGCTCCCGCCGAACGACTCGCTCGATCAAGCCAAGTGTCTGGCACTCGGCGGCGCCGTCTGTCATCAATACGTCTACCATCGTGACACGCTCGATCTGCGAATGGATGGCAACCGCTTCGCGCTCTACAGCCGCATTCGATATCGGGCGCGCATCGCGCTTCCGGCGCTCGGCGGCATCGGCAGCTGCGGCTACGACAAGGATCCGCTGAAACGCGCCGATCTGCGGTTCGCCACCACCCTCGGCTGGCGTGAGGATTGGCGGCTGGCGCCACAGAACACCGCCATCTCGGCCGACCTGCTCGACCCCTGCCGGATGACGCTCGCGAACGTCGATGCCACGCCGCTGATGCGCCGAGTGATCGACGGGCAGCTCGCGTCGTTGAGGGAGACGATCGACCAACAGATCCCATTGCTAGCCGATGTGCGTCCGGCGACGGACTCGCTCTGGCGGACGCTGCAGCAACCTGTCGCGCTCGACACCGGCGTGTGGCTGGTGATGGCGCCGGAGATCGTCGCCGTCGCTCCACTGAGCGGAAATGGCGCGACCGTCACGACGGCCGTGCAGCTGGTCGCGCATCCCCGCGTCGTGCTCGGCGCGAAGCCCCCGAGCGAAACGCGCCCGCTCCCGAAGTTGACCCAGGTGAATCCGACCAGCGGCATTCACGTGCCCGTCGAGATCGAGATTCCGTTCGCCGATGTGAGCCAGCGCGTGTCCGCCCTGCTCGCGGCACAGACGGCGGATAAGGACACGCGGGTGAGCGCCGCGCGCATCTCCGGCGCCGGCGACACGGCGTTCGTGCAGCTCGACATCGCCGGATCGCTGACGGGATCATTCCACCTGCGCGGCCGGGTGCGCTACGACACGACGACGCGCACGCTCGTGCTCGAGGATCTGCAGTACGGAGTGTCGACAAGCGGCGCGCTCAACCGCGTGAAGAGCGTGCTCGGCGCGTACCGCATCCGCAACGCGGTGAATGCGGCGGTGGGGGCGGGCAAATGGAACGTGGGCGCGCGTCTCGATCAGGTGCGCGATCAGCTCTCACAGCAGCTGAACCGGCAGCTCGCGCCGGGCGTCTCGCTCGCCGGCAACGTCACGCGCGTCGAGCTGCGCGGCATTCACACCACCGCCGGCGCGTTCGTGATTCGTGTCGCGATGGCGGGCGAGGCGCGTCTTTCGGTCCGGTAGAAGCGCGCGTCAGTGCTGCCCGCTGACGACCATCACGACCGTCGCCGCTGGAGTGGGTCGCGAGGCGAATGGGTCAGGATCGGTCGCCTGCTTTGGCGGACACGTCGGCATGACGAAAAGGAGTGCCGTCGCTGCAGCTGCGATGACGCGCCGGCGGGTGAAGGCGCCGAGCGGCGCGAGAGCGCGGAGCTTGGTCATGTCGCGGTCTCCGACTGAGTGGGGGGCGCGTGCTGCGAGGAGGTCGCCGCACTGAGCCGCGTGGTGCTGTCGGCCAGCCGACGCAAGGTGGCGTCGTCGAGACGATGGCCACCATCAAAAGTTAATATCTCGAATGGCACATGGTGCGACTCGAGCTGCTGGCGATAATCCGCGAGCACCGCTTCGGTGACAAACTGGTCCCGCGTGCCGCAGACGAAGGTGAGCGGCGTATTCCGCCAGGCGCCGCGCGCATCATGCGACAGCAGCTCGACCGGAAGCATGCTTCCCCACAATACGATCCGGTCGGCACGAACGTCGCCGCGAGCCAGCCACCGGCTCGCCGTCGCCACACCCTGTGAGAAGCCCAGCACAATCACCTCGACGGAATCGCGCGCGTGCCCTGACATGATGTGCGCGTACAGCGCATCGAGATAGGAGATCTGATCTTCGATCTCGGCCAACCGGTCTTCGCGCGTCATCCACGACGCCCCGACTTTCGACGTCGCGCCGTGCCGCCCGCTCGCTTGGTCGAGATAGAAACGCGACAGCGCTTCCGGAACGACGATGAGTCGCGTGCCATCGTCGATCGCTGTCAGATCGGCGGCCAACTTTGATGCCAGCTGCCCATAGCCATGGCAGGCAAACCAGATCTGGCTCACCGGTCCCGAAGGATCGCCGAGCGTGACGTAGCGGGCCGTGCGTGGAACCGTGATGTGATGTTCCTGCATTTCTCGATATGTAGTGCGAGGTAGTGTCGCGCGTCAGGCGTCGGCCGCCGGTCCTATCCCGCCCGGCAGTCCTTCAGCCCAAAATTGTGCCTCTTGACCGAATTCTGACAGGTCTCTCGCGAATCACCGGGAATGAGACTCCGCACCGACAGCAGACACCCCACAGCCGACCGCCTTAGTTTTCGCGCGATGCCCGACATGACGCACGACCCCTACGCCGCGCTGCGCTCCCGCGACGTCCGGCTCTACATCGCCGGCAACTTTCTGGGCACGATTGGGCAGCAGATGCAGGAGATCGCGATCGGTTGGGAGCTCTACGAGCGGACGCGCTCCGCGTTCGCGCTCGGACTGGTCGGGCTGGTGCTGGTGATCCCGGTGATCGTGCTCGCCTTGCCCGCCGGGCAGATCGTTGATCGCGGAGACCGGCGAAAGGTACTCCTGGCCGCGCAGGCCCTCTTCGTGATGGGAAGCATCGGCCTCGCGCTCGTGACGTTCACACGCGGCCCGATCTGGTCGATCTATGCGCTGCTCGCGCTCAACGGCATCGCGAACGCCTTTCAGAGTCCGGCCAAAGGCGCCTTTCTGCCGGAGATCGTGCCGTCGTCCGCGCTGAGCAATGGCATGACCTGGAACAGCGGCGTCTGGCAGCTCGCGGCGGTGCTTGGCCCCGCCGCGGGCGGCGCGGTGATCGGCCTGACACACCACGCGACGATGGCGTTCGTGCTCGGCGGTACCGGTACGCTGACCTTCGCCACCGCGCTCGCCCTGATCCATTCGCGACCGGCGGCCGCGCGCGTCGCCCGGAGCGGCGGCGATCTCATGTCCGGCCTGCGCTACGTCTGGGGCACCAAGGTGATTCTCGCCACCCTCACCCTCGATATGTTCGCCGTTCTGCTCGGCGGCGCGACGACGCTGCTGCCCGTGTTCGCCAAGGACATTCTGCATGTGGGACCGGGCGGACTCGGCTGGCTGGCCGCGGCACCGTCGACCGGCGCGGTGATCGTCGCCCTCGCCGTGGCGCATCGCAAGCCGATGCAGCGCGCCGGCCGCAACTTGATGCTCGCCGTGATCGGCTTTGGTCTCGCCACCATCGGATTCGGTCTGTCGAAGAGCTTCTGGCTGTCGCTTGCGCTGCTCGCGATCATCGGCGGACTGGACATGATCAGCGTCGTCATCCGCGCCACGCTCGTGCCGCTGCTGACGCCGGACGAGATGCGCGGACGCGTGGCGGCGATCAACGGCGTGTTCATCGGAACGTCGAACGAGCTCGGCGGCTTCGAGTCGGGCGCGCTGGCGTCGCTCATCGGTCCAGTCGGCGCGGTGGTGGTGGGCGGCATCGGCACCATCGCCACCGTGATGGCGATCGCGACGGCATGGCCGGAGATCAAGCAGTTCGGGAAGCTGGAAGCGCCAAGTTGATCGCGGGGCGCGCTACTCGTTAGGCAACGAGAGGTGCAGCAACGGCAGCAGCCGGGCGGCATCGACGGGCGATGGAATCGCTCCGACCCGCACCGCGCCCTGGGCGAGGTAGAACGACTCGGCGAACGGATCGCTGTGGATGATCATCACGCGTCCGCCGCGGGCGCGCGCTTCGCCGGCCGCGTGTGCGAAGAGCAATCGCCCATGTCCCTTCCCCATCGAGACGGGCTCGACGAAGAGCGCGGTGAGCTCCGGCGTGTCACGGTCGTCGTCCAGGCTGTAGAATCCTGCGACGGCGCCTTCATTCTCGGCGACGAACACGTTGCCCTTCACCGCATTCTCGGCGCTGACGGTGAGATCGAAGCGCGCACGATCCAGGAACTCGGCATCGTATCCCCAGTATGACTTGGACCGGACGGCGAGCTCCGTTAGCGAATCGGCCTCGTCGGGCCGGGCGGGCCGCATCGTCGTCATCGTTGGCGAACCTCGATTCCTGTCGACATGCCTCTACCCAGAGAATTGCTCGAGGAGATGGCGGCCAAGCGCCGCGGCGAAGAAGTCATCGCCGACCGCGACAAGACTCTCGACTACGTCCGCACGGCGCTGGCGTGTCTCGCCTGGTCGGTTTTCGGCGTCGCCTGCATTCTGTGGAGCGCCCACACGACGAGCATGACCTATGGCCGCGTCGCGTTCTTCGGAGGGCTCGGTGCCGGCAACGCCGGCATCATCTTCACGCTGCTGGCCGCCTACCGT
Organism: Gemmatimonadota bacterium; assembly: GCA_030948535.1. Taxonomy (GTDB): domain Bacteria; phylum Gemmatimonadota; class Gemmatimonadetes; order Gemmatimonadales; family Gemmatimonadaceae; genus JALZAE01. Next base: position 11,479 of record JALZAE010000653.1, read on the forward strand.
CGTGGCGAGAAGCGCGGCGACTGGTAGCGGGCCATCACTGCTTGCCGGTTGCTTCGACCGATACGCGTAGTTGATGCACCAGCTCGGCGTCGCCGGTCCAGATCGATCGCCACGACATCTGCATCCCTTTGCGCTTGCCCTTCGGCGTGATGGTCACGCCATCTTCCGAGATGGCGACCACGAACGGCTCGCCGTCCATCTCGATCTCGCGCTTGAGGATCCCCGAGAGCTTGGTGGTCATGTCGATGGGGTGGGTGAGGTCAGTGCAGCGTCAACAGAAATACATCGTACAACGAGTGCGTCCAGGCGGTGATGCCGAATCCGCGAAGGAGATACATCGCACTGAATGCCACTCCGCCGATCGCGCGATAGACGAACGACTGCAGCTCGAGCTTGTCGCCAAACTGCCCGATGTAGTGCGACGCCGAAAACACCACCGCGCCGACCAGCGTCGCGAAGATTCCCGCCGGTAGCGGCCGCCAGCCGAACACCATCCGGGCCAACCATGATAGCCCGGAGACCAGGATCACGCGAAACAAAAGCTCCTCGTACAGCCCAGCGCCCAACGAGACGACGAGCCTGGTGGTCGCGTCGAGCGCCACCTGATCGAACATCGCCATGCGATGCGGCGAGAGCAGCCGCGCCGTCAGCGTTCCGACGACGACGCCGAAGCAGAGCGCGTACACGACCGACTCGCCCGCCATGAGCGGAAAGAACGACCAGCGGATCGCGCGCCCATTCTTTCGCATGTCGCGCCGCACCATCACGAGACTGGCGACGATGACGATGCCGAGCATGAGCATCGGGCCGTACGCGCCGGCCACGAGGGTGAAGGCCGTGCGTAGGATGACATCCGCTCCGTTGCGCACGTCGCCGAGCGTGCCGTGCGGGCGCAGCGCGGCGAGCGCCTCGTACAGCAGCAGCAGCGGGAGCGCGAAGATCAAGCTGTATCTCGGCGAGCGCGCGGCCACCCAATAAGATTGGCGAGACGCAGTTGTCGAGGGGGGGAGGATCGAAGGCATGGTCATCTCAATGAGCGATCGTGCGACGAGGGACACACCGGCATCGCGGCGTGCCCCTCGTCGTCGATCGTGCCAGAGCAGGAGGCAGGCCTTGCACCTGCACCTCAACGCTGGAAGCGTCGCGCTCTATCAGTTGAGCTACTCCCGCGTACAGAGAAATGTCACACATCACGCGCGGACGTGGAAGCGGGAGAATGAATCCTGCGGTGCACGCATGTAGAGATCGCCACGGCAGGCGAGGTCGATGCCTTTGCTTCGTGACACAGACCTGTTCGTCTGTGCTGTAGGTGGTTGTTGAGGCGTGCGATCATCGTACCGTCTTCCTGCCAATGACCGTTAGCAATGTCGGAGGAGAATCAGAATGTCCGCTACGCAGCCACATTTGCACCTTGTCCAACGAAGCTTGTTGCGAAGACCCTGGACCTCTGTTACATCGAGCCACCTTTGCACTTGATGGCCCTCCGACGAGCAGCGTTCTGATTGCCGTTTGCTAGATCGCGGGAGAGTGAGAGAGATGATCTGCCGAATAAATGTCGCCATTTCCACCGCAATCTTCGCTCTCGCGCTCGGAGGCGAACCGGTCACGGCGCATGCGCCGATGTTGTTAGTGCGGGTGCTTGACAGTACCTCGGGCCAAGCTCTCCCAAATGCCGAGGTGATTGACTTCTCGTCGGGAATCGACCGATTCACCGATCAAAGAGGCCAGACGCGCCTTCTCTGGCCTCCCAATGGTCAACTACGGATCCGCGTCAGGCAGATCGGCTTTCGCTTCGTCGATCGAGAGGTGTCGCGAGACACCAGTGTGTCGCACGACGTCGATACCATTACGTTCGCGCTGCCTCGCGTTCGATATGTCCTGCCTGACGTCGTGATTGCTGGATCGTCTCATTGCGTGGCTGACGTCGATTCTGCGTCGAAGTTACTCTCGATCGCAGTGCTCGAGCAGCTGCGGTTGAGCGCGGAACGCTACGAAATATTTCGAAGAACATATCCGTTTCATCTGACAGTGCTCCGCCGCACGGCCGACGTGGGGCATGACGGCAGGGCGAAGCGTATTCAGGAACGGACTGAGGAGGCGGAATCGGAGCAGTGGACGGAGCACTACACGCCTGGAAGGGTCGTCGAGCGCAAGGGACGCGGCTTCTCTATTCCTGTGCTCTTTCTCGAATCCCTGGCCGATCCGCAGTTCTGGGATCATCACTGCTTCGTCGTTCGCGGTGTTGAGTCCAAGGACTCATCCCGCACGGTGCGTATGGAGTTCTCCGTCGATGCAAGTGTGAAGGGGGCGGACTGGGAGGGGTCGGTGCTCGTAGACTCGGCCACGAGCTTGCTGAAACGCGTCGACTTCAAGCTGACCGGCTTGCGCGACGATGATCTGCCCCGGCGATACGAAGGCTATACGACATTCGTGTCGCCGTCGCCGTTCATTGTGATGCCAGAGTCGACGCTGGCGATCTGGTGGCGGCAACGCGGACCGGTCGATGGCAAGTGGGGACAGCCGGATGCAGCGCAGTTACTACACGTACGGTCTGTGATTTACCGCAAGTCGGCGCCGCCAGGAAACCAAGCATCTCCCCCATGAACGACATGAAACTGCGCAACGGAAGGTGTTCAGAGTTGAGAAGCGTGCGGCGGTGGTGCGACGACTCGTGGACCGACTGAGCGGAAGCGACCCCGGGTCCCACAGCTTCCATAGATCGTGAGCACTGGACGAGGCGGGTCCCGGCGAGGAGCGCGTCGGCATCAGACCAGGCCCCGACAAATCTCGTCATGCTGGGGCCGGCGGCTGTGACAGGTGATCCGCGAGTCGCTCGGGTTTGAGGAGCATCACTCGGCGACTCGGCTTCCTGAAGCGACGTTCCGCTTGGCGCCGATCGAAAACGATCGGCGCCCCGTTCGCAGCAATGCCGACCCTACTGGCCAATGGAGCGTAGCTGCATCATTCGCGCCGCGCCCATGGATCCGTACGGGACGCGTGGAGTAGCGCGAACGTGTGTGAGTACGTCGTCAACGTACTTCATCCAGCGCGCGGGTTCGTTCGCTGGCGCTGCTAACGTCGCGGACGGCGCTCGAAGCAAAACGATCTCGTTCGTCGTGGCGACGATTCCCGCACGCTTGCGGAGCGCGGCAAGCGCGTGGAACCCCACGTTGAGTCGCGCCGCAGATGCATCGGACTCCCGTAACAAAATGACGTCGCTGCCTCCTACGACACGCTGTATCGCCATGCCCCACGAACCCAACCGATCCTTTGGCACCAGTCCGACCGAGACGGGAGCGCTCCAGACGTCATTGGCCGCCGTGAGCCGGTTCATTCTCGGCGCCGAGTCGCGCGCAGCAGTGATTGTCTTTATGAGCGACGGTGACTTCGAATTGCCACTGATAGATGCAATCTCGTACATCCGGTTGGGCGCTCCCATGTACGCGCCTCGGACCAGTGGGCGAAGTTCATCGGGAAGAGTCGCTAACAACTCGTTAAGCGCGCGAACATCGACTCCAGTGGGCAACGTGGCGTGCGTCCCCAACTGCTCCACAGCGCTAACGATGGCACGGCCCGCGGCTTCGTCGGCGGCTGCCGGGTCGGGCGAAACCGTCGATTGGCGTGCATCAGAACAGCCCAAGACAGCGACTGCTACAACACCGGAAGCCAAGACAAGGTGGGAAAATGAAGTAGGCATGAGAATCTCCGCGCCGTCGATCGTTGGGTGATGGATGGTAAAACGCAAAACGAGTGAACCCGCGTGGCTACAGACAATGCCGCTCGGCCCTCACTGGCAAACTTTCGTTTGACCCTCCCACAGCGTCGTCCATGTCTGCCCGCCATCATTCGAGGTTTCGATGATTACGGTCTCGTAGTGGCAATTGGTGCCGGAACCATTGTTGTCGGAACCATCGTCAGGTCCGCCGCCCCCGCAACCACCGGAACTTCCACCAAACCCGTCGTTATTCGAACCGCCTTCCAAACTCTTGTCGTTATCGCCACAGCTATCTTCCGATATCGGGCGGAGAGGGCCCCAGTTGTCCCACATAGAGTAGACCTTCAGGCCCACTTTGACGCCGTGACGGGTCAACCAAATTATGCTGCACTGGATGACGGCGCCCCCGTTGTCCCAGCGCCACCTCCCATCGCGCGATACGGGTGAACCCTCGACGTCGTAGACGACCACATCGTCGCTGACACGTTGGCGTTGAACGTAGTGCACATTGTCGAACCAAATCCCGTCAACTACCGTGACGTGATCGAGCTGAGATGGGCAGCTCGCCTTGTCAACCGTGCCATCGGGAGGATCATCTGCCATCAACGGTGTCGTGGCCACGCGCCACATGACCGCTCCCGCCAAGGTGAAAAGACTCCACCGGAGAATCCTTGCTGAGGTACGGCTCATGGCACCTCCTCTCAAGGGATGACTGCCAACTGCATTCATGCCGAAGTCATCCTCCGGCATTCCGGCACCTTCCTAATCGCGTTTCACATTACGAATTGCCCGTTCCAAGAGCGCCTGAAGCCGGGTGTCATCGAATACGACATCTGGAGGAAGCCATACTGATCGCGTCGAATCACTGGGGGCTAGAGGGTTCGCCGTACTCGTGACCCACGCATCGAGCGCCGCGCGATCTGGTTGTGCCGACAGCGTGTGTAGCACAAGCGGTCGCAGATCGCTTGGCAGCACCGAGAGAAGCTCTTCAAGCGCATCAAGATCAATCCCGGGACGAAGCGCGACACGTTGCGCTGGCGTCAGCCGGAAGTCGGCTTCACGCTCGAGGTCGTCACTCACAATTCGAGCCTTGGGTGCGAGGGGGGCATCCACTGCCTTTCGTTCACGACTCGCGTGCCGTAACGCGCTCCGTCGCCTGCGGAGCAGAATGGTTGACGGGTACCGTCCCTGACAGCAAAGTGACCCCAATTACTGAAAGTTGCTGGCTGCAAATCCGGGACCGGCGAGAAGGGTATTTCATAGCCATGCGACCTCACTTTCGCCCACCAGAACGCGCGTCGGTGGGAAGATCAACGGGCTGTAGCCCACGATATCAACCTGCCGCAGGCCCGCCGAACGCAAGTCGTCCGCGTACCAACCGCCATGGGCGATGTCCATCAGCGCAACCTGCCGGTCGGGCCGGAGCATGCGTACGACCTCCGTGATGGCGCGGCGGCGCTCCGCCCGGCTGGAGACATTGTGAATTGCCAGGCTCGACATGACCGCGCCGAACGTCGCGTCGTTGAACGGCATCTGCCGCATGTCGCCGTCGCGCACGTCGACGCGGTCCGCGACGCTCTCCGCCCGCGCGTTCGCGAGTGTGGCCTCGCGCCTGTTGTAAGCCAGGTCCTTTTGCGACCACAGGTCGAGTCCGACGGCGCGTCCTTGGGCCACGCCTCCGCCCACGAGCACCATGCGCAAGATGCCGGGCGCGTCAAGACCGTAATCGGGTTGGGTTGGCGAAGACAAAGCTGTTCGTGGTGCTCTTCTTCGTCTCTCCCCTCAAGTTCTTCACCGCGTTCACTGTCGCCATCCTCCGCACCGCCTCTTTGTCGGCGGTGGTCGCGCCGGGCGGCCACGGTGTGGTGATGATCAGCGGCTTCGATCAATTCTTGGGGATCGCGGCGATCTATAGCGCGGGCTACGCGAGGATCTTCAGCGTGTTCGTGCTGATGTATTGGCAAGCGTACAAGCGGCGCGAACAGCTGGAGCTGAGCGAGCGCGAGCCATCGAGACCCGCGTCAGCTTCATCGAGCACAGCATGCACGTCGCCGTCGGTCTGCTCGCGGTCGTGCTGGCACTCGCGGTGCGCATTCCTTTCGCGATGTTCTTCTACTTCCTGATCGTTCCGCTGCAGACCATCCAAGGTCGCGCCCGGCGAACGGCGGTCGAGAAACTGGCGAGAAGAAACAAGGACGCTCCCGGGGCGCCGCCGTTCGAAGTCGAGCCCGTCACCCCGGACGTCTGATGCTCCTACCCCGCGGCCCGATCGTAGGTCACGATGTTTTCCCACTCGCTGGCATCCGACCGCGCCACCACCGCGACGACGGGCTCAGTGTCGCTGACGTTGAACACCTCGTGCGGCACGCCCGGCTCGATGTAGATGAAATCGCCGGCCGAGTTCTCGATCGACGCGCGGCAGCCCGGCCCGAACTCGTGCCGTACGCGCCCCTGCAGGATGTAGAGCATGACCTCGAAGCCGACGTGGATGTGCGCCCGCGCAACGCCGCCCGGCGGGATGGTCGCCACGTTCATTGAGAGCGCCGACGATCCGACGTTCTTCGCCGACATTCCGCTCTTGTAGTGGATGCCGTTCCAATCGCGGCAGTTCTCGCTGCCGCGGATGACCGCGATCCCGCCCGCCTGCTCTACGTCCGTCATGACCGGCCCCATCAGTTGAGAGGATTGAGGGATGCCATTTCCCTTGACGATCTCTGACACCATCTCGCTTGCTCCGTCGCGGCACGCGGCCGTTCTTACGAGAGTACAGCTCTGGAGCCAGACATGCGAACGACATTCACTCGGGGCGTCGCGCTTCTCGCCGGCGCCCTCGTCACACTTGGCGTGAGCGCCCCGGAGGGCGCTCCGCATCACAAATTCAGCCCTCGTCGGCAGGCCGTTCAGCAGACGCAGCAGCAATCCCGCGATGCCTTCGGTGATCTACGAAAAGAGATCGAGATGCGGGACATCGCGCTCTGCGAGGCGATCAGAAAAGGCGACCCGGCTGCCATCGCCCGCTTCTACGACGAGGACGCCCAAATCAAAGGACCCCAAACACGCGTCACTGGCCGCTCCGCGATCGAGCAGTACTGGGCGAGCATGGAAGGGATCATGCAATTCAAGCTCGAGGTCCAGGAAGTGGGGGGCGCGAAAGACTCGGCCTGGGAGAGCGGCCGTACGCACCTCGTCCGCGAGATCGACGGCCGCAAGCGCAGCGGCGTCGTCGACTTCGTGAAGATCTGGAACCGCGATTCAAAGGGCGAGCTGCGGGTGCATGTGGAGATGTATAACTATGCGAACTGATAGCGCGAGGTTTGGTGTCAGGTGTTGAGGTGTTAGGGCGCCAACTGAGAACTTCCCCGGAACGCTTGCGGGCAAGTCTCATAAGGCGCCCTCAACACCTCGCAACTGACACCTGTTCTCACGGCGTCATGTTCGGATCATAATTATCAATGAACTCGATGAACTTCGAGACCTCGATCATGTCCTTCGCCATGATTCGAATCGTGTGTGACGTGATGCGTTGGACGTTCGGGAGGTAGGCGAGCACTTCGGCGGGGCGGTAGTTCTTGAAGGTGATTTCCAGACGTACGGGCGCCTTCACCACGAATGGCTTGAGCGACGCCCGGCGCGCGACGCCCGCCTTGGCCTTGGCGTGGACGAGCGCCTGCGCGGCGGCCGGAGTCATCGTGTTGGCCGCGTGAAAGCTGATGGCGCGCTTGACCACGGCGCCCTCGATGTCGCCGATCTGCTTGCGCACCTCATCGATCGCGACGTCGTCGCCCGACATCATCACGACGGGCACCCCGAAACGACCGGCGATGGCCGCGTTCACCCCCGCTTCCATCATCGGTGTGCCGTTCAGCTCGACGCTGGCGAGATGCGCGCTGGAGAAGGTGTGCGCGCGCACGCCGTTGGGATTGTTCGTCGACGCGTGGTAGCCGATGAAGAGCACCGCGTCGAACGTCGAATCGATCCCTTCCATCATGCCGAGCGGGCGCGGCCACGAGCGCACGATGCGCACGTCGGCGGGGAACTGGTCGATCAACAGGTTCAGCCCGTTGCCATGCGAGTCGGAGACGACGAACTCCGTCGCGCCCGCCTCACGCGCGCCGGCGATCGCGGCCAGCGTCTCGGCCGTCATCCACTCGCGCGCCTTCTGATACTCGAAGCCCGTCGGCCCCAGCTGCTCCGTCGAGACGACGCCGGCGATCCCCTCCATGTCGACGGAGATGTAGACGCGAACGGGCTTCTGCGCGGCGAGCGCGGGCGCGGCGCACGAGAGCAGGAGAGCGGCGAGCAAGGATCGATGCATGGGCGTGCTCCCAAGAGCGGAGGAACCGCGGACCGTCGCGGATGAGGACGAATTGGCATGAAGCAGCGATTAGAACTTCGCCGAGTTTGCGCCGGCGGCAAGCAGCGGAGCCAACTGTGCTCATTTGCGGTTGCTCGCCGGCCCGGCGACACTTCGGCATGACCGCCATCGCCAAGCCCAGATGGACGCGATGGCTCGCGCCCCTCGCGTCGCTGGTCATCTTCGCGATCGCGCTCAACGCGCTGCGCCATCTGTTGCAGTCCGTCAGCGTCGCCGACGTCATTGGTGCGTTTCATCGTGTCAGCCGCACGCGCATCGCGCTCTCGCTCCTGCTCGCGGCCGGCAGCTACTCCGCCCTCGTCGCCTACGATGTTCTCGCGCTTCGGCACGAGGGAACGGTGCTGGCGGTCCGCCGAACGCTGCTGGCCTCCTTTGTCGCCAACGGGCTGAGCCAGAGTCTGGGATTCACCGTGATTCTCGGCGGCGCCGTGCGCTATCGCATGTACTCCGCGTGGGGACTCACCGGCCGGCAGATCGCGCAGACCGTCGCGTTCACCGGCATCTCACTCTGGCTCGGCGTGCTCGCCGTCGGCGGCG
>JALZAE010000692.1 GCA_030948535.1 Gemmatimonadota bacterium
ACCGTGGGGCGCGTCGTACGTCACGCTTACCCCCTTCTCGCAGGTCATCGGCGAGCAGACCAGCTCGTGGAAGCTTGGTGCGACGATGTTCATCACTTTCGGCGTGCTGGCGCTGACGTTGGCGGCCATCGGGTTGTACAGTGTCATCGCGTACAACGTGGCGCCGCGCAAGAGCTCGGCGTGCGCATCGCGCTCGGCGCACAATTGCGCTACATCGTTCGCCTCGTGGTGCGCGAAGGGCTGCGAGTGGGCGTGGTCGGCGTGCTGTTTGGGAGCGCGCTGGCGCTCTGGGCGGCGCGTTGGATAAGCCGCTCCTCTTCGACGTGTCGCCGCGCGATCCGGCGGTGTACGCGATCTTCATCGCGGTGCTCCTCGCCGCGGCATCGAGCGCGAGCCTCATCCCGACGCTTCGCGCATCGAAGGTCGACCCCAACGTAGCGCTGCGATCGGATTGAACCGGGCGCCGCGGACGGCCTATATTTGCCGCATGAAGCTCACGCACGAGATCGTCACGGTTCACACGAAGCACACCTTCACGATCGCGCGCGGTGGCCGGTCGGAATTCCGCGTCGTCATCGTCACGATCACCGATGCCAACGGGGCGAGCGGCATCGGCGAGGCTGCTCCGAGCAGATTCTACGGCGAGACACCGGAGACGGTCATTGCGGCGCTCGCGCAGATGCAACCTATCGTCGAGAAGGCGGCCGCCTGGGCGATCGACGACATCGAGCGCGAGATCAATGCGCTCATCCGCTACAATGGCGCCGCCAAGGCGGCCGTGAGTCAGGCGCTCCTCGATCTCCAGTGCAAGCGCCTCGGCGCACCGTACCACAAGGTGCTCGGACTTTCCGCCGATCGCGCGTGCCCATCATCGTTTACGATCGGCATCGGCAGCGACGACGAGCTGCGCATGAAGGTGAAGGAGGCGGCCGACTACCCGATCCTCAAGGTAAAGCTCGGCAGCGATCGGGATGAGGAGATCATCTCCGTCATTCGCGAGGCGGCGCCGGACAAGATTCTCCGCGTCGACGCCAACGCGGCGTGGACGCCGAAGCACGCGCTAGCGATGATCGAGCTCCTGGTGGAGTACGATGTCGAGTTCGTGGAGCAGCCGTTGGCCGCGACGGACATCGAGGGGCTGCGTTTCGTACGCGAGCGCTCGCCGCTGCCCATCATCGCCGACGAGTCGTGTGTGATTAGCACCGACATTCCGCTCCTGGTCGGCGTGGTCGACGGCATCAACATCAAGCTCGCCAAATGCGGCGGCCCGCGCGAAGCGCTGCGGATGATTCACACGGCGCGCAGCCACGGCCTGCTGGTGATGATGGGCTGCATGATCGAGACGAGCGTCGGCATCACGGCGGCGGCGCACCTCGCGCCGTTGCTCGATTTCGCCGATCTCGATGGCGCCGCGCTCTTGTCCGACGATCCCTATCGTGGAGCGACGATCGACGGCGGAGTCATCACGATCCCCAGCGCACCGGGATTCGGCGTCTCACGCGCATGACCGCCGAGCCGCTCGCGCGCGAGCGCGCGGCGGCGCTGATCGAAGTCGCACTCCCGCTCCCGCTCTTCCAGACCTTCACCTATCGCGTCGACGGCGCGGTGCGGCACGAGCCCGTTGCCGGCTCCCGCGTTGTGGTGCCGGTGCGCAACAAGCACGCGATCGGCATCTGTCTCGGCGCGGCGACTGGCGCCGGCGTCGCAAAGCCAAAAGCGATCATCGATGTCCCGGATGAAGGTCCAGTTCTCACCGCCGAGATGCTCGATCTCGGACGATGGATCGCCGAGTATTACATCGTGCCCCTCGGCGTCGTGCTGCGAGCGATGCTGCCGGCCGCGCTCACCGGCATCGCCGCGCCGACGCCCGTGCGCAAAACGCAACGCGTCGCGGTGCTCGGGCGTGAGCTGCCATCGTTGCGCGAGCGGGACGAGATCTTTGGACGGGCCAAGCGCCAGCGCGAGCTCTATGAATTGCTCGACGCGTTAGGCGGGCGCTCCACGGTCGACCATCTGACGGAACGGCTCGGTATTTCGGAGAGCGTGCTGAAGGGGTTGGTGGAGAAGGGGCTGGCGACGATCGAAGATGAGGTCGTGAACCGCGATCCCTTCGCGCGTCGCCCGGCGCAACCGGCCGCGCCGCATCCGCCGACCGATGCGCAGCGCGTGGCCATCGAAGCGCTGTGCGCCGCGAAGGGCGGGGACGTGCTCTTGCTGCACGGTATCACGGGAAGCGGCAAGACGCTCGTCTACATCGAGCTGCTGCGCGAGGTCGTCGACCGACGCGGACAGACCGCGATCGTGCTCGTGCCCGAGATCGCGCTCACGCCGCAGACGGTCGACAGATTCCGCGCCGTGTTCGGCGACAAGGTGGCCGTGCTCCACTCCGCCCTGAGCGACGGCGAGCGATACGATGCCTGGCTCGCGCTGCAGCGCGGCGACAAGCGGATCGCCGTCGGCGCGCGATCGGCGATCTTCGCACCGCTCTCCAACCTCGGCGCGATCGTGGTCGATGAGGAGCACGAGGGGAGCTACAAGAACGGCGAGACGCCGAGGTATCACGCGCGCGAGGTCGCGGTGGTGCGCGCGCGACTGGAGGGCGCGGTGGTCGTGCTCGGCAGCGCGACGCCGAGCTTGGAGAGCTGGCAGAACGCGGCGAGCGGAAAGTACCGGCTGCTGTCGCTGCCCGATCGGGTGGGCGCGGGGGCGTTGCCATCGGTCGAGGTCGTCGATCTGCGTAAGGCGAACAAAGCGATGTCGCCGACGTTCGGCATCGACCCGGCCGCGGCTGCTTTTCGGCGGGTGATCACCGAGCCGCTCGAGAACGCGCTGTCGGTGCGGCTGCTGCTGGGCGAGCAGAGCATCCTGCTGCTGAATCGCCGAGGCTATGCGTCGTTCGTGCAGTGCGAGGACTGTGGCGATGTGCGCGTCTGTCCGAACTGCAGCATCACGCTGACCTACCACAAGAGTCCGGAGCGTCTCGTCTGCCACTACTGCCAGCACGAGGAGCCGCCATCGGAAGTGTGCGTGCGATGCCGGGGCTCAACGGTGAAACAGCGCGGGCTCGGCACGCAGCAGGTTGAGAAGCTGTTGAACGAGCGGTTCTCGACGGCGCGCATCGCGCGGATGGATGTCGACACGACGAGCGGCAAATGGGCGCACGCGGAAATCCTCGATCGCGTGGCAAGCGGTGAGGTGCAAATCCTGCTCGGCACGCAGATGATCGCGAAGGGTTTGGATTTCCCGAACGTGACGCTGGTGGGTGTGATCGACGCGGACGTCGGCATCAACCTGCCGGATTTTCGCGCGAGCGAGCGCAGCTTCCAGCTGATGAGCCAGGTCGCTGGGCGGGCCGGCCGAGGTCCGAAGGGCGGGGCGGTGATCATCCAGACGCGCGTGCCCGAGCACCATGCCGTGCGCTGCGCCGTCACCCACGACTATCACGCCTTCGTCGCGCAGGAGCTGCCCGCGCGCGCGCACCCCGCGTACCCGCCGACGATCCGGTTGATCAACGTGATCTTCAGCGGGCACGTCGAGGATGAGACGGCGCGGCTGGCGATCGCGGGTGCGGATTGGATTCGGCGCTTGCTGCAGGCGCGCGGCATCGACGGCGTCACGGTGATCGGGCCCGCGCCCTGTCCTATCGAGCGCATCAAGCGCCGGTGGCGGTGGCATCTGATGCTCAAGAGCGATCATCCGTCGATGCTGACATCCGTGGCGCGGTATTTCATCGAGAAGTTCGAGGTGCCGAACCGGAACGAGCTGCGGGTGGCGCTGGACCGGGATCCTGTGGCGCTGTTGTAGCCGCACGGCGGAATTGCTCGCGCTGGTGGCGCTCCGCTCCTATTGTATGCGCAGCACGAGCCATTACCCCCCCCACGTCATGCACCTCGATGACCGCTGACGCCGCAGCTCAGACGCCGCCGGATTCGTATGGCACGGCCACGACCTGGCGCGACCTCGCGCTGCTCATGGTGGGCGCCTTCGTGCTGTACACGGTGAACATCGACTTCACGCTCTACGGCGACGCCGCGGAGTACTCGGACTACGTGATGCTCCACAAGTTCGACGAGCTCACGTTGCATCTGGGCTACTACTACGCGCTCTTCGGGATGCACAAACTCCTCGGCGGCGTGTTCGGCATTCCGATCGAGGAGTCGGCGGTGTGGCTGAACGTCGTCGCGGGGACGCTGGCGGTGGGCGCGGCGTACTTGCTGGCGCACGAGCTGCTTGGCACGCGGCGCGACGCGCTCTTGTGCGCGGTGATCTTCGCCGTGTCGGGCCGCGTGCTCAACAACGCGACGTCGAGCGAGATCTACATGCTGCAGACGTTCCTCGTGCTGTCGTCATTCTATCTCTTCGTGCGCGAGCGGATCGTATTGGCGGGATTGGTCGGCGCGCTTGCGCTGCTCGTCTCGCCACTCAGCGCGTTCGCATATCTGTTTTATCCAGTCTACGACTACCAGCGCGCCGGCAAGATTCGCTCGGCCGTGTGGGCTCGTCTCGCGGGCGCCGCTCTCGTCATTTACCTGCCGTTCCTGATCATCGACGGCCACGAGCTGCTCTACGGCTTGCGCGGCTTACTTGTCATCAACGCGGCCGTGAAGGACGATCCGCTCGGATCGATCAAGAATTTTCCCATCTATCAGTTCAAGGCATTTTCGCTCATGGCGCTGCTGATCATTCCGGCGCTGTTCGCGGTGAGCAGAAACCGGCGCATGATCGCGCTCGCGTTGGCCGTGGCGGTGCCGCACCTCTACATCATCTTCAAGCTCACCGGTGAAGATCATGTCTTCATCCTGAATACCGATTTCTTTTTCGCGTGCTTGCTGGTGATCGGCTGGCGACAGTTGGAGCAATTCAAGAGTGGGCGCTGGGTTCCGCCGGTGCTCTTGGCGGCGCACGTGGCGTTGTTCGTGGTGTCGGGCACCATTCACACCTTCGATCCGCACCGCGACTACGCCCAGGACATGCGCCGAGTCGCGAAGACCTATTTGGTCGGTCGCGATGCCATGATGATCACCGACTGGGGCAGAGGGGTGAGCCTCGTCTTCTTCGGCCGTCCGACGCACGCGACGACCGTGCTGGACGATCCGCTCACAGCTCAGATCTTCAACATCACGGGAAGCCCGCTGCCGACCGCCGCGCGGCTCGTCAACCACGAAGTATTTCTCTTGGACGAGTGGGCGCCGAGTCCCCTGAACCGGCTGCTCCGCAGCAAGGCATCACTCGAGGCGTACCGGCGGGAGAATTCGAACCTGGGGATGGCCGAACGCGAACTGCACTTGCAATGCACGCTCCTCGAGGAAACATCGCACCGGATCTATCGCTGCGTGCCGCGAGCGACGTGAAACCGGGCGCGCAGCGACCGCTGACGGCGTGGGGACGCTCCAGCCGGAGCGTCTCGCGGTTGTGGATCGTCGAGACCGAGGGAGACGCACTCACGGCCATGCGCGCCGCGGGCGCGCGCGGGATCATCGCGCGGGGCTATGCTCGCAGCTATGGCGACGTCTGCCTCAACGATCGTGGCGACGTGCTCGACGTCACGCGCTTTGCCGCCATCCGCTCCTTCGATCGGGCGACGGGCACGCTGGTATGCGACGCCGGCACCTCCTACCGCGACATCATGCGCCACTGCTCGCCACTCGGCTGGCAAATCCAGGTATGTCCGGGCACCGCGTTCGTGAGTATGGGCGGCGCCGTCGCCAACGACGTACACGGCAAGAATCAGCACGCGGCCGGAAGCTTCGGGGATCATGTCGACTGGATCGATCTGCGGCTGCCGGATGGAAGCGTTCGGCGCGTCAGCCGTGAGACCGATGCCGATCTCTATGCGGCCACGGTCGGCGGCATCGGACTCACCGGCGTCATCCAGTCGCTACAGCTCCGGCTCCAGCGCGTTCCCTCCAACGCGATGGAGCTGAGGGAGATTCGGGTCGCCGACCTGGATGCGTTCCTGGATCTTCTGCAGTCGAGCGAGAGCAAGTGGCCGTATGTCGTCGGCTGGCTCGATGCACTCACCAGCGGCCGGCACATGGGCCGAGGAGTTCTCGAGCTTGCCCGGCACTCTTCGCAGCCGGTGCGGGAGCCGCTGCCGCTCTCCGTGGGCGTGCCATTCGAGTTTCCCACCTTCGTGCTGAACCGCCACACTGTGCGCGCGTTCAACGCGGCCTACTTTCGCCACGTGCCGGCTGGAGGGCGCGAGCGCCGGATCCACGTCGAGAAGTTTCTCTTCCCGCTGGATGCGATCCACAACTGGAATCGCATGTACGGGCGCGATGGAGTGTTCCAATTCCAGTGCGTGGTGCCGTTCGCCGATGGGCGTCGCGCCATCGTCGAGTTGATGGAGGAGATCGTGCGCAGCAGGGGCGCGTCGTTCCTCGCGGTGCTCAAGTCCATGGGGAGGAGCGGGCAGGGGATGCTCTCCTTCCCGATGCCGGGCTTTACGCTGGCGCTCGATTTTCCTCGCCGCCGAGAGACGCGACCGCTCATCTTGCGCCTTCACGAGATCGTGTTGAAGTACGATGGCCGCATCTATCTCGCGAAGGATGCATGTCTCAGCGCGAAGCAGTTCGAGGCGATGTACCTGGAGGCGGACCGCTTCAAGGCGGTGCTGCGACGCGTGGATCCCAATGGACGAATGCAGTCCGACATGTCGCGGCGACTCGGGCTGAGCGCCGGAGGCTAGATGAGCCTGCCAGATGATCCCGTCCGCGCAACGCGCAGAGAGCCGCCGCTCATCGTCGACATGGACGGTACGCTGATCGATACGGACAGCTTGTACGAGGGGGTGATGCAGTTGTGGAAGATCGAGCCACGATTACCGCTGCTCATTCCCCTATGGCTGCTGCGCGGCAAGGCGGCGTTGAAACGCGAGATCGCGAATCGGGTCACGCTCGATGCCGCCTTCCTCCCGTACAATCAACGCCTCTTAAGCCAGCTCAGGCAGCGGAAGGGCACGTGCGCTCTGGTGCTCTGCAGCGCCGCCGACCATCGTTTCGCCGGGGCGGTCGCCGCTCACATCGGGCTGTTCGATGAGGTTGTGGCGACGCGTGGTGACGTCAATCTGACATCGGGGGCGAAGGCACGCGCGCTCGTGGAGCGCTACGGGGCCGGCGGCTTCGACTACGCCGGAAACGACGTCGCCGATCTTCGAGTGTTCGCGGACGCTCGTCACGCGCATCTCGTCAATCCTACCTTCGCGCTGAGGCGTCGCGTGTCACAGGTCACCAATCGCGCCGCCATGCACGACGTCCCCGCGCGAGCTATGTGGTCGAGGCTCCGGGAGTATCTCCGCGCGCTGCGCCCGCATCAGTGGGTGAAGAACGTGCTCGTGTACGTGCCACTGCTGGCGACGACCAGCCTGGAGCACCTCGACAAGTTCGTCCCGGCGACGCTGGCGGCGGTGTGCCTGTGTCTGGTGTCGTCGAGCGGATACCTGATGAACGATCTCATCGACCTCGGCGCGGACCGGCGCCATCCGCGCAAGCGACTGCGCCCGATCGCCGCGGGGACCGTGCCGCTTCAACACGCCATGGCGATGATTCCGCTGCTGCTCATCACCGCCTTCGCCATCGCGTCACGAATCTCTCTGCTCTTCTCGGGTGTGTTGTTGCTCCATCTGGTGTGCGCGAGCCTGTACACCTTCTGGCTCAAGCGCGTGCCGCTGCTCGATACGCTCGTGCTCGCCGGGCTCTACACGCTGCGCATATTCGCGGGCGCGGCGGCCATCATGGTGGTCCCGTCGGTGTGGCTGATCTCGTTCTCGATGTTCTTTTTCCTGAGCCTCGCGCTGGCCAAGCGGCATTCGGAGCTCGTCGAGCTGCAGGGCACCGACAACGACGGGGCCATACCGGGGCGCGAGTACCAGACGGAAGACCTAGGCACGCTGATCAGCCAAGGGAGCGCCAGCGGTTACTCGGCGGTACTAGTGCTCGCGCTGTACATCGATAGCACGCAAGTGCGACAGCAGTACCGTCATCCCGAAATCATCTGGCTCATCTGCCCGCTCGTGTTGTATTGGATCAACAAGCTCTGGCTGAACTCGGCGCGGCGGCAGATCAACGACGATCCCGTCATCTGGGCCTTCAAGAATCGCGTCAGCCGCGGCATCGCCTTTTTGAGCGTGGTGCTGCTGCTCCTCGCGCGGTGGCTTCCCTAACAACTCGAGCTAACGCTGATGCGGAGGGCGATCCTTGCTACGCTAGCTTGTTTTCCGTTCGCGGCCGCCTGTGCGCGGGCGCCATCGTCGAGCGTCCCTGCCCATCCTCCACAATCGCGCCTTTCGGCGATGCTCGCCGCGGCGCTCGACACGATCTATCGGCATCACGTGCCCTACAACCTCGTCGTGCGTGATAGCACGATGGTGTTTCAGGCGCCAAGCGGCGACGACGGTCGATGGTGGGTGCAGCACATTTTGCGGTTTTGGGTGTCCTAGCGCCGGCGCTCGTGGCGCGCGGCAACCTACCTCGGCATCTTCGCTGCATCACTCGCTGGAGTTTCTTCGTGCGTCATCGCTTCGCTCTTCTCGCGCTCGCTCTCGCGGGCGTGCCCTCGCTCGCCGCCGCGCAGGAGCTGGGCGGCCAGATCGACAAGATCTTCGCGCGCGTCACCGGCGCCGACCGGCCCGGCTGCGCCATGGCCGTGGCGCGTGACGGGCGGCCTATCTACACGCACGCGTACGGCATGGCGAATCTCGAGTACGACGCGCCCAACACCGAGGCGACCATCTTCGAGAGCGGCTCGGTCGCGAAACAATTCACCGCCGCCGCGATAGTGCTCCTCGCGCAACAGGGCAAGCTCTCGCTCGAGGATGACGTTCGGAAATACGTGCCCGAAGTTCCGAGCTTCGGCGGCGCCAAAATCACGATCCGGCATCTTCTCAATCACACGAGCGGCCTGCGCGACCAGTGGGGACTGCTCGATATCGAAGGACGCGGGCCCGGCACGCAGGTGCATTCCCCCGCGACGACGCTCGACCTCGTCGCCCACCAGAAGTCGCTCAACTTTCCGCCCGGGAGCGAATATCTCTACAGCAACACCGGCTACGCGCTGCTCGGCATCATCGTCCAGCGCGTGAGCGGACAGACGCTCGCCGCCTTCACGGCCGCGCAACTCTTTCGTCCCATCGGCATGATGCACACGTCGTGGCGCGACGATTTCACGCGCGTGGTGAAGGGACGCGCCACCGCGTATTCGCCGGCGCCGGAGGGGGGCTACCGGCAGGACATGCCCTTCACGAACATGATCGGCAACGGCGGGTTGCTCACCACCGTCGGCGACCTGCTGCTCTGGAACGAAAATCTCGACGCGCCGAAAGTCGGCGGGCGCGCGCTCGTCGATTCGTTGCAGGTGCGCGGCAAGCTCACCGATGGCCGCACGATCGACTACGCGCTCGGCGTCAGCGTCGCGGCGTACCGCGGTGTGCCCGAGGTGAGTCACAGCGGAGCGACCGCGGGCTATCGCACCTATCTCGTCCGATACCCGACCCAGCACGTCTCGATCGCCGTGCTGTGCAATGCCGGCGGGGCGAATCCCGTCGCCGCTGGACATCAGGTCGCCGATCTCGTGCTCGCTTCGCTCGCTGGCGCACCGGCAGCGGCCGCGCCCGTGACGATGTCGGCCACGCCGACAGAGCTCGCAAAATTCGCCGGCGTATTCCGCAACGCGCGGACCGGCGAGCTGATGGAGCTCGCCGTACGAAACGGAAAGCTCATGAGCCCCCAGCGCCGGGGACTGCCGTTCGTTGTCGTCGCTCCGGGCCGGATCAAAGCGGGTGTCGCCGATCTTGCCATGGACGGCGCTCCAGGCGCGCGCACGTTGCGCGTGACGACCGCCGAAAGCGGCACCGAGACCTTTGCCGAAATGCCGCCGGTTCCGGCCGGGACGTCGCTCGCCGAATACGGCGGCACGTATGCCAGCGACGAGCTCGACGTGCGTCTCGTCATCGTGGCCAAGAAAGACGCGCTCACGGTCACACGCCGGCCGAGTGACGAGGTCAAACTCACGCCGGCCTATCGTGACGGGTTCGATGCCCCGGGGATCGGCGCGGTCGAGTTCACGCGCGACGCGGCGGGAAAAGTCGACGGCTTCGCCATCTTTGCGGGACGGGTGAGGGGAGTGAGGTTCTCGAGAGTGGGGAACTGAAAACTTAGGTGCTAGGTGTTAGGTGTTAGGTGTCAGGTGTTAGCCGAAGGTCCTTGCCGACGGCTGCGCCACGCGCTCGCGCTCGATGCCAGTGGTGCGCTTGGCAACCAGATCCAGAGGGCTTCGCTTGGCAGCACCGCCAGTCCGCGCGCGGTGAAGAAACGTCCGCCGATCGGCGAGACGAGAATTGGTCTCACTGGGAAAAACAAGCGCGCATCATTGAACGGGGCGAAGAGGGCGACGCCGAAGCCGCCGTTCGTGAGCGCGTCGAGCAGGCCGTGCGACGCGGCCGCCAGGACCAGATAGAGAAAGACCGGGCCGCGACGCTCGCCATGTCGCGTGAGCGCGATCGTCGCGATCGCGGCGCTGACTACCGCGAACGCGAGCGAATGCGACAGCCCGCGATGGCCGAGCGCGCTGCCGTATGGAACGCCGAGGGTCATGCCGATGACGTCGGCGTCCGGAAGCATTGCCAGTACGACGCCCGCGGCAATGGCGCGCCTGGGAACGGCACGTCGGTCGAAGGCGACGCCGATCGCGCCGGCGGCGATCGCGTGCGAGATGATGCTCGGCAATGTTCGAATCGCGGTTGATGGATTACGGATGGCGTCGCCCCGCCTCATTCTTCCGCGTTAGCGCTCGACTCGCCAGAGCAGCGACGAGCGCGCTCGCGGCGTTACAATAGGTGCGCGCACATCATCGTGCGATCGGAGCTTTCCCATTTCGAGGACCGTGGTTCAATGACGCGCCTCTTACCCTTCCGTTGGATCTCGGCTGCCCATCTCGCCATTCCGGGCGTGCTGCTCGTCGTGCCCGCGCCGTCCGCGCGCGCGCCTGTGCCGCCATCGCTCTTCGGCGCGATGGTCTGGCGCAACGTCGGTCCCTTCCGCGGCGGCCGCATCTCCGCGGTGAGCGGCGCGATCGGCCGGCCCGGTGTCTTCTATGCGGGCACGCCCGCCGGCGGAGTGTGGAAGACGACGAGCGCGGGTCATACGTGGTACCCCGTGTTCGACTCGGTCAAGAATGTGTCGTCCATCGGCGCGGTCGAAGTCGCGCCTTCGGATCCGAACGTCATCTACGCCGGCACCGGCGACTTGATCACCGGCGGCGGAATCAATGAGGGGGACGGCATCTATAAATCGAGCGATGCGGGTCGCACGTGGCGGCACCTCGGGCTCGAGGCGACGAAGCAGATTCCATCGCTTCTCGTCGATCCGCGTGATCCCGCGCTCGTGATGATTGCCGCGCAGGGAAACATTCATCAGAAGTCCGACGTGCGCGGCGTCTACCGCAGCAGCGATGGCGGCGCGACGTGGACCAAGACGCTCTACGTCGATGACGAGACCGGCATTCAGAAGTTGGCGTGGGCTTATGACGTGCCGGCCGTGGTCTTCGCGACCACGGTGCGCCACTACACCCCGCCCGGACCGCCGCAGCGGCGACCGCAAACCGACAGCGCGCGCACCGGCACCGCGGTCTACAAGTCGACCGATGAAGGCGTGACCTGGCACGAGATTGCAGGCGGCGGTCTGCCTCGTCTTGCCGGGCGCACGTCGATCGCGGTGGCGGCGGGCACGAACGCGCAGCGCGTCTATCTCATCGGCAACTTCGGATTGTACCGGTCGGACGATGGCGGCACGACGTGGCGCCAGATGGACGCGGCCGACAAGCGCATCGCCAACGGGCAGGGAGGCTACAACTGCGGCGTCTACGTCGATCCCAAGAATCCCGATATCGTCTACACGATCAGCACGTCGAGCTACAAGTCCGTCGACGGCGGCAACAGCTTCACCGGATTCAAGGGCGCGCCGGGCGGCGATGATCCGCAGCAACTCTGGATCGATCCGACCGATGGCCAGCGCATGCTGCTCGGTCTCGATCAAGGCGCGAGCGTCACGCTCGACGGCGGCGCGGCGTGGAGCTCGTGGTACAATCAGTCGACCGAACAGGTCTACCATCTGAGCACCGACAACTCGTTTCCGTACTGGATCTACGCCACGCAGCAGGATGCCGGCGCCGTGGCGACGCGCAGCCGTGGGAATCTCGGCGCCATTACGCCGCTCGATTGGAAGCCTGTGCCCGGTTGGGAATGGGGCACCATCGTCCCCGATCCGCTCGACGCGAACATCGTCTATGCCAGCGGCAACGGCATTCTCAAGATTACCTATCCAGACGAGCGCTGGATCAGCGTGAGTCCCGCCGCCGATCCCGGCGCCAAGCTGCGCGTCACCAGCTCGCAGCCGCTCGTATGGTCACCATTCAACCAGCACGAGCTGCTCGCGGGATTCCAGTATTTGATGTCGACGACCGATGGCGGCGCGCATTGGACGAAGCTGAGCGACGACGTCACGATTCCGAAGGGCACGCCCATGCCGACTGCCGCGCCGACTGCCGCGCCGGTCGCATCGGCCGCGGGGGCGCCGACGCCGCCGAGGCCGGGCACTACCGGAGCCATCGAGACGATTTCGGCGTCGAGCGTTGCGCCGGGTACGATCTGGGTCGGCACGAACAACGGGCTCATCAAGCTGACGCGCGACCATGGCAAGACGTGGGAGGATGTATCGATCCCCGGACTTGCCGTGCCCACGCTCTCGCTCGTTTCGACTGTCGAGGCATCTTATCACGATGC
Source organism: Gemmatimonadota bacterium (assembly GCA_030948535.1). Lineage (GTDB taxonomy): Bacteria > Gemmatimonadota > Gemmatimonadetes > Gemmatimonadales > Gemmatimonadaceae > JALZAE01. The sequence continues at coordinate 12,776 of JALZAE010000692.1, forward strand.
CGCCACGGCGTACGTCGCGATCGATGCACACCGCTCCGGCGACAACACGCCGCACTTCTATCGTACGAAGGACTACGGCAAGACGTGGACGCCGATCGTGTCCGGTCTCCCCGATGAACAGCCCAACGGAGCGTTCGCGCGAGTGATTCGCGCCGACAGCAAGCGCGCGGGTCTCCTCTTCGCCGGCACCGAGAGCGCCATGTACGTCTCGTTCGACGACGGCGACCACTGGCAGTCGCTGCAGTTGAATCTGCCCACCACCTCGTACCGCGACATCACCATTCACGGCAGCGATCTCGTCGTCGGAACCTACGGCCGCGGCATCTGGATTCTCGACGACTTCTCCGTGCTGCGTCAGGCGACGCCGGCGACCGCGGAGGAGCCGGTGCATCTCTTCAAGCCCGCCGATGTCACTCGCATCCGGCGGAACGTCAACGCCGACACGCCCTATCCGCCGGAGATCCCGCACGCGCTCAATCCCCCTGATGGCGTCATCATCGATTACGCGCTCGCCTCGAAGCCGTCGTCGGACATTACGCTCGACGTGATCGATGCCGCGGGAAATGGAGTGCGGCATCTCTCGAGCGCGCCGATCGCACCAGTGGCCGAGGCTGCTCAACCGCCCGAGCCAAACTTCTGGATCGCGACGCCGGCGCCGATGCCGAAGAATGCGGGAGGTAATCGCACCAACTGGGATCTCCGGTACGATACGCCGCCGGCATTCACGCATACCTTCGAGATCAATGCGAATCCCGGGCTCACGCCCGCGTCTCCGGAAGGCGCGCTCGCGTTGCCCGGCGTCTACACGCTCAAGCTCACCGTCGACGGCAAGTTCTACACGCAGACGGTGACGGTGCGCGCCGATCCCCGCGCGCACACAAGTCCGGCCGCGCTCGCCGCGCAGCACGCGCTGCTCATGCGGCTCGATCGCGGACTGCGCGCGTCGTGGGACGCCTATCGCCAAGTCGCGGATCTGCGCGGCGCGATCGGGAAGGCGACGAGCGCGGACACGTCGACCGTCGTCGTCGCGGCCGTGCGGGACCTCGGCAACCGGCTTGATGCAGTCGCCGGTAACCCCGACGGAGGCACGCGGCGCGGCAGCGGCGGAGCCACGACACCGCCGGACTTCGTTGCGATCAATCGCGACCTGGTCAACCAGCTGAACGCGCAAGACAATGGCGATCTCGCGCCGACGCCCGCGATGCTCGCCGCCGTGGCGAAGACGTGCAACGATCTCAAAACAGCGCAGACGAGCTGGAGCGCGATCGCCGACAAGAACCTCGGCGACCTGAGCACCATGCTGACGCAACGCGGGCTGCCCCTCATTGCCAAGCCGACGCTCTCGGCGACGAAGCTGGGATGCTGAGCACATGAAAAGACATCGCGTCGCCGCAGCGCTCGCCGCGCTCGGTGCTCTCGCACATCCGTTGTCGTTACGTGCGCAGGATTCGGCGCGCGTCGTCGTACTCGGCAGCGGGACTCCGAACGCCGATCCGGATCGCTCCGGACCGAGTGTGGCGATCGTCATCAATGGCGTGCCATACCTGGTTGACGCGGGGCCGGGCGTCGTCAGGCGCGCCGCCGGAGCGCAGCGCAACGGAATTGCCGCGCTCGCCGCGCCAAACTTGGCAGTGGTATTCATCACGCATCTCCACTCCGATCACACGCTCGGCCTCGCCGATCTGATCTTCTCGCCGTGGACGCTCGGGCGAACCGTGCCCCTCAAGGCGTTCGGACCGCCCGGCTTGCGCGCGATGACCGAGCATCTCGCTGCGGCATATTCGGCTGACGTACAGAACCGCACGACGGGGCTCGAGCCGTCGAACAAGACGGGATGGCGCGTGATCGGTCGTGACGTGAAGCCGGGCGTCGTCTACCACGACAGCAATGTCACTGTGCGCGCCTTCGTCGTACCGCACGCCAACTGGGCGCACGCGTACGGCTATCGATTCGAGACGAAGGGGCGGAACATCGTCGTGTCGGGCGACACGCGTGCGAGCGATGCCGTCGTGAACGCGTGCAACGGGTGTGACGTGCTGGTGCACGAGGCGTGGCTCGAGTCCAGCATTGCCAAGCGAACGCCCGATTGGCAGCGCTATCATCACAATGCGCACACCATGGCGACCGAGCTAGGCGAGTTGGCCTCGCGCGCTAAGCCGAAGCTGCTCCTGCTCTATCATCTGGGCCCACCGGGCATCAGCGACGACGCCTACATCGCAGAGATCCGCCAGCACTACTCCGGCCCCGTGATGGTGGCGAAAGACCTCGGCGTCTACTGATCGCGCTGGGTCACTCGTGGCCGCGCACCGAGTGCGGCTTGTACGGCGCCTCGAGCCGGGCGATCTCGTCGGGCGACAACTGAACATCGACGGCGCGGATGGCCGTGTCGAGATGCGCGAGCTTCGTCGCGCCGACGATTGGCGCGGTGACGGCCGGCTTCGATAGCAGCCACGCCAGCGCGATCTCGGCCGGCTGCACCCCCCGCTCTGTGGCAACGGCCTGCACGGCTTCGATCACATCCCAATCGCTCGGCTCGTCGTACATCTTGTGGCCATAGGTGTCGGACGCGGCGCGCGCCGTCGAGCTGCGATCGCCGAGCGACGTGCGCGCGCCGGCGAGCAGGCCGCGCGCGAGCGGTGACCAGGGCACGAGCCCAATACCCTCGCTCGTGCAGAGCGGAATCATCTCGCGCTCCTCCTCGCGGTAGAGGAGGTTGTAGTGATTCTGCATCGTGACGAAGCGCGCCAACCCGTGTCTCTCCGAGATGCCGAGTGCTTTGCCGAACTGCCACGCCCATCCCGAGCTCGCGCCGATGTAGCGCACCTTGCCGCTCTGCACGAGATGATCGAGCGCGCCGAGCACTTCGTCGAGGCGCGTCTTCGGATCGAAGCGATGGATCTGATACAGGTCGATGGTGTCGACGCCGAGCCGCTTGAGGCTCGCCTCGCATCCCTGCACGATGTGCTTGCGCGACAACCCGCCCATGTTCGGCACATCGGTGATCGGATAGAAGACTTTCGTCGCGAGCACGATCTGCTCGAGGTTGCCGAACTCGCGCAGCGCACGTCCCGTGACCTCTTCGCTCACGCCCAACGAGTACATGTCGGCGGTGTCGAAGAAGTTGATTCCCGCCTCGATCGCCCGCCGGAAGAACGGCTTCGCGTCCGCTTCATCGAGCACCCACGGCCGCCACTTGGATGTGCCGTAGCTCATGCAGCCGAGACAGATGCGGGAGACGGTAGTGCCCGTGGTTCCGAGTTGAGTGTATCGCATGCTGAAAGCTCATTGCATGAGGTGCTAGGTGCTAGGTGTCAGGTGTTGAGGCACTTCGATGCCATTAGGCGCCCTCGACACCTAGCCCCTAACACCCAACACCTACGATCTTTGTCCCGTGTCCTTCACTCCTCCTGATTTCACCGCCGAACACTTTACATCCGCTCCCGACGCGCGCTTCCAAGCGGCGCCGGCGGACGGCGTGCTGCCTGAAGGATTCTTCTCGACGACAAACCTGCCGACCTACGTGCGCATCGATGGTGCGTGGGGGATGCCCCTCGAGCCGCGGATGGATGGGGCGCTGGTCATCGACTCGGCTGGAGCGCTGCGCGTGAAGGAGATGCGGCGCGTGAGGGCCGGAGAACGCGTGGCCATCGGCGTCGCGGAGGATGGGTCGGAAGGGGTGTATGTCGACGCGCATGCGTTCATGCGCGAGACGGCCGATGGCGAGTTCAAGTTCATGTCGAGCGAGGTGTCGCGCGAAAAGCCGATCGACTATCAACAGATGGCATCGCTGCTGGTGCAGGAGCGCGACCGCGGCGGTTATCCGATCTGGGTGACGGGTCCCGCGCTCGTCCATTCGCGCGCACGCTCGGACATGACGTGGTTCATCGCCAACGGCTTCGTCAGCGCGCTGCTGGCCGGGAACGCGGTCGCCGTCCACGACATCGAAGCCGCGATCTTCGGGACGACGCTCGGCATGACGGGCACGGGCGCGTCGACGCAGGGTGGTCATGGCTTGCACATGCGCGCGATCAACAAGGTGCGCGCGGCGGGTTCGATCGAGAAAGCGGTAGAGCGGGGAATCATCACCGGTGGCATCATGCACGCGTGCGTCGTGCACAAGGTACCGTACGTGCTCACCGGATCGATCCGCGATGACGGCCCCCTGCCCGGCGTCTTCGCCGACGTCCTCGCCGGCCAGGACGCGATGAAGCAGCACACGACGAAGGCGACGATGGCGATTCTCATCGCGACGGCGCTGCACGCCATCGCCACCGGCAACATGCTCCCCGCGTTCGTCACCGAGCCCGACGGAACGTTGCGCGAGCTCACGACGATCTGCGTCGACTCGTCCGAGTTTGTCGTCAGCAAGCTCAAGGACCGCGGCACCCATCAGGCCTTCGGCGTCGTCACCAACGCACAGGATTTCCTGCACATCCTGCGGCTGTACGTCGAGCGAGAGCTCGATGCGGGTGTCGCGGGCGACCGCACCGCCAACCGATCCTCCACTCCGGCCGCCGCGCGATGACGAAGCTCACCAACGATCCGCGGACCGATACGACCGCGCGTTTTCTTCGCGCGATCGCCGAGCAGATCGATGCCGCGCTGGTCGAAGAGCTGTATC
>JALZAE010000047.1 GCA_030948535.1 Gemmatimonadota bacterium
CCCAGCCGACACCGGTGGCGTCTGGGCCCATCATCGGCATCGCCCCAGCGGGCAGCTTCGATTGAATGCCATTGAGGTATTCCAACACGCGCGAGCGAGCCCAATACAGATCGGTGCCGTCCTCGAACACGACATAGACGGCGGAGACGCCGAATTGGCTCATGCCGCGCACGACCTTCGTGTGCGGCACCTTCAAGAGCTCGGTCTCGATCGGATACGTGATCTGATCTTCGACCAATTGCGGCGCCTGACCGGGCCAGTCGGTCATCACGATCACCTGCACATCCGAGAGATCGGGGATCGCGTCGACCGGCGTGCGCAGCATCGCCCATACTCCGGCAGTGGAGACCACCGCGGTCGCTCCGATCACGATGGCTGCGTGCCCGACGGACCACGCGATGAGCCGGCGCAGCAGCGTTGGCGCTGTTTCCACGGAAACGGAACTCGGCGCGGTCATGGCTTCTTCTCCGGCGTCTTCGGCCGTGACGGCGTCACAGCCGGCATGTCCTTCATGCCGCGCATGTCGGCCCCTTTCTCTCGCAGCACGCTGGAGTCGCGCTGCGCCGGCGTTGCCTTCATGCCCGGCATCGCCTTCATATCCGCCATCTGGCGCTGATCGCCGGCGCCGGTCTGCGCGATCATCCCGCGCATCACCTCGGCCAGATTGGACTCGGAGCTCAGAAGAAACTGCGCCGATGTGACGACGCGCTGGCCCGGCTCGGCCCCCGCCAGAATTTCGGTCAGGTCGCCGGCCGTGCGACCGATGGTGATGTCGCGCGGCGCGAGTCGCCCGCTGCCCAGGTCCACGAAGACGACGCTCCTCGAACCAGTGCGTACGACTGCCGATGAGGGAACGGTGAGCGCCTCGTGCGAGGGCGAGGACAGCCGCACCGTCGCGTACATCCCCGGCTTGAGAACACCGTTGGTGTTCGCCACCACGACGCGCGCGCGCACGGTACGGTTCATGGCATCCAGCGTGGGATACAGGTAGGACACGTGGCCCTTCCAGTCGCGACCAGGCATCGACGACAACTCGACATCCGCGGTAGCGCCGATACGAATGCGACCCGCGTCCGCTTCACGCACATCCGCGATGACCCACACCTCCGAGAGATCGGAGATGGTGTAGAGCGCTTGACCCATGGGCACGGACTGCCCGCGCACGACCGTCTTCTCCGTGACGACTCCGGCGATTGGGGCGAAGAGCGTGACCGTGCGCCGAGGACGACCGGTGCGCAGGACCTCATCGACTTCCGCATCGGGGACGTCCCACAGACGAAGCCGCATCCGCGCCGCCGCCACGAGATCCGTTGACGACGCCGGCACGCCCGGCACGGCCGAGCCCTCCATCACTCGGCGAAGGGCCGACGCCGACATCAATTCCTGCTCCGCGGCGATGACCTCCGGCGAGTAGAGCTCGATCATCGGCTGACCGCGGGCGACGGATGCCCCGGTGAAGTCGACGCGAAGCCGTTCGGCGAAGCCCGGGAACTTTGGGACGACCTGCGCGACGCGTCCCTCGTTCACGCTCACCGTCCCGATCGTCCGTATCTCGTCGGTCAGCATGCGCCGCTCGACGGTGCCGACCGTGATGCCAAGCTCCCGCATCTGACCAGCTGAGAGCTCGACGCTTCCTCCTGCGCTCGCGCCGGACGCGGCGGCCATGCCGGGCATGCCGGGCATGGCGCTCGTGCTCCGCCGCGCAGCGGACGGAGCGCGAGCATCTCGCGATCCGCGCCACCGAACTAAGAGCAGGATGAGAAGGACCAGGAGCGCGGCCATCATCGCGGCGCCAGACCGCACTCCGCGCGTCCAGGTCGGCCGTGTCTCTCCGTTCTGCGATTGGCCGGTCATGGCATGACCTCCGTGCCGACGAGCTGCTCGAGCTCGGCGAGCGTCTTGGCAAAATCGGCGAGCGCGCGGACGTACTGCGATTCGTACATCAGGGTCATGGTCTGCGCATCGACGACCGACGCGAGCGACGCGCGCCCCGCGCCATACGACGCCGTGAGTGTTGCGACGCCGGCACGCGCCTGCGGGATGAGCGCGGCGCGATAGATCGCGAGCTGCGTGCGATCGCGTTCGAGCGCGCTCGCAAGGCGGGCGACGTCCCGGCGCAGTGCGGCGAGCTGCGCGCCGTGCTCCGCTTCGAGCGCGTCGACGTCGGCGTGCGCCGCCGCTGTCTCGGCATCCTGATTCCTTCTGCGCTGAAGGGGGAGCGGAATCGAGACGGTCGCCATGATCATGTCGGAGCGTGCGACCCGTTGCCCGTACTGAAGCGTGATGTCGATGTCCGGACGGGTTGCGAGCGCGGCCAGCTCGGTGCGCGCGGTGGCGGCGCCGATCATCGCCTCGTGCGCGCGGAGAGTGCCGCTTCTCTGGACCGCAAGGGCGAACAACGAGTCCGCGGACGGCACTGGTGAGCGCGAGACACGCGCATCCAGTGTCGTAGCGGTGAAGTGAGACACCGCGCTAGTGTCACCGAGCGCTGCGCGCACCACGCGAGCAGGCCAGGGAAACGCGGATGGGGGTCCGACGTCCGACGTGCTTATCATGCCCGAGTCGTGACCCATGCGTGTCGCCGGCTGATCCTCGTTCGCAAGGAGTGCGGCGGCCAGGCGGGCGAGTGCCGCGCGCCGATCTTCAGCGAACTGCGCGCCATCGGCGGCCAGGCGTGTCGCCTCGAGCCGCGCTTTGACGAGATCGAACTGCGCTCCGCTTCCGGACGCGTATTGTGCTTCCGCGGCGGGAAGAAATGCGGTGAGGACCGCTTGCGCGCGCGAGGTGACCGCGAGCAGGTCGTTCGCGGCGACGACGTCATAGTACGCGTCGCTGACCTCGCGTCGAACGTCGCGCTCGGTGACGAGCGACTGCGCCTCCATCGCAGCGGCCTCCATCCGCGCGACCTTCGTCTGCGACGCGAGCTTCCCGGGCGCAGGGATCCTCTGCCCGATGCCGACCATCTTCATCGTCATCGCATCGGTGCTGAAGCTCGGCGAGGCGAGCGGCAAGTTCTGCACGCCGGCCATGAG
>JALZAE010000051.1 GCA_030948535.1 Gemmatimonadota bacterium
TGAGCGCTGCCCTTCTGAGCGCTTGTCGGCGCGGATGCGCTCTTCGACGCGTTCGCGCCGCCCGCGGCCTTGTTCGCCGACTTCCCGCCCGACTTCGATCCACCAGCCGCCGCTCCAGCCACGGCACCGGCCGCCGCGCCTGCTGCCGCCGCGCGCCCCGCGCCGCCAGCGACGCCCGTGCCGTCGTCGTCCTCATCGGTTACGGCCTCGGTGTCGTCCGTGGTGTCGTCGTCCTCGTCGTCGTCCGTGCTATCCCACAGACCTTCATCGTGGGGTTTGGCCAATCCCCAACCGGGGCTGGTGCCGCCCTCCTCGTCCTCATCCTCGTCGAGCGACGTGCTGCCACCGGTGCTCCCAAAATTCAGGGTGCCCTCCTCCTCCTCTTCCCGGTCATAGGGCATGTCATCGTTGTATTCGTCGCCGCGCGGCATGTGCTCCTCCTGTCAGTGTTCGCGATGGCTCGGGAGAGTCGGTCGTCGAATTTGTCGGCGTACTTCCATTGGTCGCAGCGGCGCGCAAACCCGCACGTCGTGTGCCGGTCGCGTACGCCTGCGCGTTTGCCAATACGTCGGAGAACAGGATACGTCAAGGAGAAAGTGCGTGCGCGAGCCGCGCCCGTTCGCTCAGTCTCCGATCGCCGGCTCCAGCGTGCCCTGTGTGCCCTGTGTGCCCTGTGTGCCCTGTGTGCCGCCCTCGGTCCGGACCTTCCGGCCGCGTCGCATGGCGAACGCCGCCAGGTCATCGACGAGCGTGTACATCACCGGCACCACGAACAGCGTCAGCATGGTCGACGTGATCAGACCGCCGATCACCGCGCGCGCCATCGGCGCCCGCTGCTCGGCGCCGGCTCCGAGCGCCAGCGCGAGCGGAATCATACCGAAGTTCATCGCCACCGTCGTCATGATGATCGGGCGAATGCGAATCCGCGCCGCGCTCAGGATCGCATCGAGCCGCTCCAACCCTCGCTCGCGCTCCTGGTTCGTGAAGTCGACGAGTAGAATGCCGTTCTTCGTCACCAGTCCCATGAGCATGATCACCCCGATCATCGTGATCACGTTCAGGTTGCCGCGCGTGAGGAGCAGTGCCAGCGCCACACCGATGAAGGCCAGCGGCAGCGCGAGCATGATCGCCAACGGCTGCAGAAACGACCCGAAGAGCGATGCCAGAATCAGGTAGATGAACACGATCGCCAGCATGAGCGCGCCGAGGACGTAGCCCTTTGTCTCGTTCAAGTTCTGCACGTCGCCGGTGAACACCACGTGATAGCCGGGCGCCAGACCGATCGAATCGATCGCCGCCTTCACCTGATCGGCGACCGTGCCGAGCGCGAAACCGGGAAGCACGTTGGCGTTGATCGTGATCTGCCGCTCCAGATTGCGCCGCTCGATCTGCTGGGGTCCCGACCCCGCCTGCACGTCGGCGATCTGCGACAGCGCGATCATGCCGGGCTGGCCGTTGCGCGGATCGATGTTCATGCTCGGCACGACAATGCCGGCGACATCCCCCGCCGATGTGCGCATCGAGTCGGGGTACACGACGATCACGTCGTGCTGGTAGCCCTGCGGATCTTCCCATCGCGTCGCGCGCACGCCGGTGAAGAGCGGCTGCAGCGTATTGCCGATCGTCGTGATGCCGACGCCCGCGGCCCACGCCTGCTGCCGGTCGACCTTCACGTCCAGCTGCGGCACGTCGCCGTCGTCGCTCGACGTCGGCTCGGCCACGCCGCGAATTCTCTTGGTGACGGCGAGCACCTGCGCCGCCGCGATCTTGAGCTGCTTGATCTCGGGTCCCTGCACGTTTACCGAGATGGGCGGCCGGCGTCCACCGAAGACCGATGGCGTTCCACCGATCGACGGCCTCACGCCCGTGACCACACGCATCTTGCTGCGCAGCTGGGTCTGCACGTCTTGCAGTGTTCGCTTACGCTGCTTGGCGGGCTTGAGCCGCACCCAGACGCCGCCCTGATTCACGCTGTTGCCGCCGACGTTGACGCCGGTCGTGATCACCGCCTGATCCTGCTTCAGCAGCGCCTCGAGCTCTTTTCCCTTGCCGAGCGTGTATTCGAGCGACGATCCGGGATTCGTGCGGAAGTTGACGTTGAACTCGTCGCCGTTGATGTCGGGCATCCAGGTGAAGCCAAGGCGCGGAATGATGTAGAACGCGACGGCCACGCTGGCGACCGCGATCGTCATGATCGTCGGGCGATGGCCGAGTGCCCAGCGCAGCCAGCCTGGATAGCGGTCGGCCATGCGCTCGAACCACCGGTTGAACGCCAACCCCACGCGGCGGATCGGGCCGGCCTTGCGCTTCGGGACGGCAGGGTCGGCGTGCTCGTCTCCGTGCTCGACATCGGGATCGTACCAGACGCTCGAGAGCATCGGGTCGAGTGTAAACGAGACGAAGAGCGACACCAGTACCGCAAACGCGACGGTAACACCGAACTGGAAGAAGAGCCGGCCGATCATGCCGCCCATGAACGCCACGGGGACGAACACCGCCACCACCGCGAGGGTCGTCGAGAACACCGCGAGGCCGATCTCGCTCGTGCCGTCCGACGCCGCGTTGTAGTGGTCTTTTCCCATCTCCATGTGCCGGACGATGTTTTCTCGGACCACGATGGCATCGTCGATCAACAGGCCGATCGCGAGCGACAGCGCCAGCAGCGTCATGGTGTTCAGCGTGAAGTTGAACACCCACATGATGAAGAACGACGAGATGATCGAGATCGGCAGCGCGAGCCCCGTGATCACCGTCGAGCGCCACGAGTTCAGGAAGAGATAGATGATCGCGATGGTGAGCACGGCGCCAAGCACGATGCTGTTCTGCACATCGGCCAGCGACTCCTTGATGCGCTTCGAGTCATCGCGCACGACGGTGAGCTTGACGTCGGCCGGCAGCAGCCGCGAGATGTCTTTCACCGCGGCGTTCACCGAATCCGAGACCTCGACCGTGTTCGAGCCGGAGATCTTGAGGATGTCCAGCCCGACATTGGGCACGCCGTTGAGATCCGAGTAGCTGCGGCGGTCGCTCTCGCCGTCGACCACGGTCCCGATGTCGCCGACGCGAACGGGGACACCGTTCCGCACCCCGACGCTGATGTTGGCGAACTGCATAGGGTCGAGAATGCGCCCCGTCACGCGCACGAGCTTCTCGCTCGAGCCCTTGATGATGCGGCCGGCGGGCACCTCGTTGTTCTCACGGTCGAGCGCGCTCATCACCTGCGGCGGCGCCACACCGTACGAGCGCATCGCCTGCGGATCGAGCTGCACGCGAATCACCCGCTGATTGCCGCCCGAGCGATTGACCGCGCCGACGCCGGGCACGGCCTCGAAGCGAACCTGGATCACTTCGGTCGCCAGATCGGTGAGCTCGCGGAGCGGACGCTCCTTGCTCTGCACCGCGATCGTCATGATCGGGCTGTCGTTGGGATCGTAGTGCCGGACGACGGGCTCGTCGATATTCGGCGGCAGCTGCCGGCGGATGCCCGCCACCTTCGAAACCACATCCTGCTGCGCTTCCTTGATGTCGACGCCCAGGTTGAACAGCAGGCGCACCGACGACTGCCCTTCACTCGACGTCGACGTCACCTCACGGATGCCCTGAACCGTGTTGAGCGCCCCCTCGAGCACCTTCGACACCTGCCGCTCCATCACCTCCGGCGACGCGCCGTTGTAGCGGACCTGAGTGTTGACGACCGGATAGATGATGTCGGGATACTCATCGAGAGCGAGTCGCTGGTGCGCGACGACGCCGAGGACGACGAGCGTCACCATCATCATGGTGGCGAAAACGGGGCGCTTGATTGAGACGTCGCTGAGGAACATGGTGTTGAGCTCGGTGCTCGGGACCTTGGAAACCGTCGCTACTTCGAGTTGCTCGGTGGCCCGCTCGCGTTGCCCGCGCCGCGGCGACCGCCGCCCTGCGTCTCGCCTTGAATGTCGACCTGCATTCCCCGGCCGATCGCCCCGACGTTGCCCACGATGATGCGATCGCCGCTCTTGAGACCATCGGTGACCTGCGCCATGCCGCGCTGCTCGTCGACGATGCCGAGCGCGACCTGGGCGATGCCGATCGCCTTGCCGTCGATGCGATATACGTACGGGCGGCCGGAATCGGCCGTCTGATGCAGCGCGCTGATCGGAATCACGATCGCGCCGTTTACCGTGCGCCCGACGATCCGGCCCGTCGCGAACGTGCCGCCGCGGATGGCGTTGCTCGAATTGGGCAGCTGCGCATACACGGTAATCGAGCGGGTGACGGCATCAACGGTGGGACTCACGCGCGCGATCTTGCCCTCGAGCTGCTTGCCGTTGGCCGTGAAGTGCACGGTCTGTCCGGCGTGAATGCCGTTGGATTTTCTTTCGGGCAGCTGCGCCGCGAGCTCGAGCACGTTGCTGTTTACCACGGTCATCAGCACGGTGTTGCGGGCCACCGCTTCGCCGGTCTCGACCATTCGCTTTTCGACGACGCCGTTCGTCGTCGCCAGCACACGCGTGTCACGTTCGGCCAGATTTACGGCGCGAAGCTTGGCGTCGCTCGCGGCGAGCCGCGCCTTCGCCGACTGCACCGCCTGCTCCGCGACTTTGAGATCGCGCTCGGCGATGGCGCCGGCCTTGAACAGGTCCTTCGACTGATCGAAGTTCCACTGAGCGGCCGCGACGTCGGTCTGGGCCGAGGAGCGGTCGGCTTCCGCGCTCTGCACATCGCTCTGCTGCTGCGACGCCTCGAAGCGCGCCAACACTTGGCCCGTGCGCACGGGCGTGCCTTCACGCGCGTACACGCCGGTGAGGATGCCATCGACGCGCGCGCGAACATCGACCGTCTCCATCGGCAAGAGGCTACCGGTGATCGGCGTCGCCTCTTCCATCGGCTGCGGGCGCAAAGTCAGCACGTCGTTGGGCGCGAGGGTGATCGACTGGCTGCGTGTGGCGCCGCCAGGGCCGCCCGCGCCGCCCTGATCGGCTTTGGGAGCGGCGCCGGAGCTCGTCTGAGCGGCGGCCGCATCGGTCGCGCCGCTCGAGGAGTCCTTCGAGCAACCCGAGGCCGCGGTCAGGATTATGACCGCGGCGGCGAGCGTCGTTCGCTCAGCGAGGATTCGTCTGCGCACGAGTAGCACCGGAGTCCGGCTTCAGGGAAGTTCGCGCCGGCGAGCTGAAGCCGGCTGGGATCGGGATCGGCTTGCCGAGGGCGCGCGCGAGGCTCGCCCAGGCGAGGTAGAGATCGTAAGTGGACCGCGCTTCGTCCGTCTGCGCCGTGAGCAGCGCGAGCTGTGCATCAGATACATCGAGTTGCGTGCTGAGTCCACGGGTGAAGCGCAAATTGGCCAGCTGAAACGCTTCGTTCGCCTCGACGGCGTTCTCCCGGCGAGCGGCGAAGGTAGAGCGCGCGCGTACAAGATCGGCGTTGGCGCGCGCGATCTCGATTCCCACAGCTTCCCGCTGCTGGAGCAGCTGCACGTCGGCCACCTCCGCCTGCGCGCGAGCGAGATCGACGTTGCCCTTGGTGCGAAACCCATCGAAGATGGGCCAACTCATGGTGAGATTCAGCGAGCGATCGGGAAAGAATCCGCCATTCTGCGTCGTGCAGACGCGCGCCGGATCAGTGCTCGGCGGCACGCAATCAATCGCGATGCGTCGTCCGCTCAGCGCCGGAAGCACATTCCCGAAGGGGAAGGCCTGATAGCCGAAGGTGATGCTCGCCGTCAGGGTCGGCAGGTAGTCGGCCTTGGCGATGGTCACCGCATCGTGGCGCGCGCGCGCGGTGAGCTCGGCCGCGCGAACGGCGGGCCTGTCTTCGACGCGAACGATGGTGTCCGCATTCGCGGCCAACAGCATCTGCACCGACTGCGCATCGATGACGGTGGTGAGCTTTAGGGGCCGCTCCGCGGGCACGTTCAGGATGCGCTTGAGGTCGAGCAACGCGAGCTGGCGATCCTCTTCGGCCTGGCGAAGGAGCGGCTCCTGGTTGGAGCGATCTACCCGAGCGCGGAGGACATCGTAGCGCGCGGCGCGCCCGGCGCTGGCGAACTGCTCGATCTGCGTCACGCGCGCGCTCGCCAGCTGAAAGCTCTGCCCGCGGATCTCGAGTGCGCGGTCGGAGTACAGCGCGAGCAAGTAGGCACGCTGGACGTCGAGCGCGACCTGCGCCTTGGTCTCTCCCTCGGTGAGCGCCGCGGCAGCCGCGAGGCGTCGCGCGGATCGCCATCCGAAGATCTCGCGTCCGCCCTGAAAGAGTGTCTGCGCCAGATTTGTGTTGGCGACGTAGGTGTTCGGTTGATTGAACACCGAGCCGACGGCGACGGCGCGCGCGCTCTCGAAGACATGGCTATAGGTGCCATTCACTCGCAGCGATGGCATCACGCTCGCCCGCGCGACCTCGAGCTGGGCGCCCGCGAGCTGCGTCAGCGCGACCGCGAGCCGCGTCTCATCGCTTGTCCGGAAGGCAATGGAGACGGCGTCATCGAGCGACAGCGCGAGCGTGTCGGCGCGCTGCGCGGAGGCCCGGGATACAAAGGCCGCGACCAATCCAATGGACGCGGCGAGGCGAGAGAGACGGAACATTGCTCAATATACGCTTCAGGGGCGGCAACCGTTGTCAGCGTCTGGCATTACGATCCCTCTTACGGAATCCCCTCCGGGGCCACCGGCCAGGACAGGAGGGACATCCGTCCGGCCACTTCGACGCCGCTCACCAGCCGACCTGTCGCGTCGATCACGAAGCGCGAATCGCGCGTCATCCGCAGGCGAACGCATTCGAGGCGGGCGGTGTCGCGAGAGAGCCATTCGACGAGGACGACGGCGCGATTCTGTTCCGCGGGCTCGTCGACCAGCAGCACGGGAATCGCGGACTGCGCGGTACCCAGTTCGTGTGCGCGCCGCAGCAGCTGCTCGAGCAACGCCGCCGACCCGGATATCATCGGCAGAACGCCCTGTGGCAGGTCGGTCGCATAGCGGCGCACCTCCCCGTCCTTCGCCGCCGTGACGCGAACCTCGATGTGCGAGATCAGCTCGAGTGGCGCGAGCCGCGCCACGAGATCGACGCTGTTGCTCCAATAGTCGGTGAGGGCGCTGTGCATCGACCGAGTCGTGCGCTCTGCCCGCTCGACGAGGGCGGTGTCGCGGTACAGCTGGCCGACGTAGAGCGTCGCGGTGTGGCCGCGGGGCAGAGAGTCCTGAAAGAGTATGGAGTCTGCCGTCGAGCGTTGTAGCGGAGCCGCGTCGGGGTGCGAGCACCCGGCCATGAGCGCGAGGCCGACGATGAACGAGCGGAGCTCCTGTTCGTTGTTCAATCTTCGATGAACACCAGCGTTCGCTTACGCCGTACCACCGTGCACAGCGCATCGTAGATGCTGTCATCGAACATTACGCTGACGTACTTGCCCAAGTGGGCGAGCGTGTCCTCGGCAGTCATGGCGCCGCGGTAGGCGCGCTTCGACGTCAGCGCATCGTAGGCGTCGCACGCCGTGAGGATGCGCCCGCCGAGCGAGATGTCAGCCCCGGCGAGGCCGCGCGGGTAGCCCTTGCCGTTCACGTGCTCGTGATGATCGTGGACGAACTGCAGTACCTCGCCGAGATGCTTCAGCGGGGCAAGAATCTCCATGCCGATCTGCACATGCGAGCGGATGTGATCCATCTCTTCGGGCGTCAGCGAGCCGGGCTTGTTGAGCACTTCTTCGCGGATGCCGATCTTGCCGACGTCGGCCAGCTTGCCGGCGAGTCGCACGGCCTCGACCGTGTCCTCATCGAGTCCGAGGTAATCGGCGATCGAAGCCGCGAGCTCGGCTACACGCTGCGAGTGGCCGCGAAGGTAGATGTCCTTCGCCTCCATGGCGTTGATGAGCGTCTCGGCGATGCTGACGGTGAGCGTGCGGAGCGCGAGCTTCTCGCGCTCCAGCTCTTCCGTGCGTTGCGCAACTTCATCGCGGATCATGCGCTCGACGTTGCGCTGTTCGATCTGTAGCTCGCGCTTGTGCAGTGCGCGCTCGACGGCCTGGTGAAGCGCCGCAAGCTCGATCGGCTTCATGAGGTAGTCGTAGGCGCCGAGCGTCAGCGCCTCCGTAGCGGTGGGCGCATCGTTGACCGCCGTCAACATCAAGATGGCCAGATCGGGGTCGATGCCGAGTGCGGCGGGGAGGATCTCGAGACCGCTCATCCCCGGCATGCGGACGTCGCAGAGCATGAGCATGAAGGGCGACTTCCCGAGCTCGGCGCGCAACCGCTCCATCGCCAAGGGGCCGGCATCGACCGCTTCCACTTCGTAGCCGCGGCCGCGAAAGAACTTCGCCAGGGCATGGCGGATCGTCTCTTCGTCGTCGACGATGAGGATTCGTGTCTCGCGCGGCTGGCCGCCGCGGTGCACCGTGAAGGAGCTCGTCGAAGTCGGAGTGTGAGTAGCCACGATGGTCATGGTGTGACGGTCGAAGAAAGGATGCTGGACTGCACGTTCTGGGCGGCGTGCTCGGCCGGGAGTGACACCCGGAACGTCGCGCCGGCGCCTGCACTGCTGCGCACGGTGAGAGTGCCACCGTGAGTCTGGATGATGCCGTAGCTCACGCTCAACCCGAGCCCCGTCCCCTTGCCCTCGGGCTTGGTCGTGAAGAACGGCTCGAAGATTCTTTTCTGTACATCGGGCGACATGCCGGAGCCCGAATCACTGACCTCGATCACCACACGATCGAACTCATTCCGCGTGCGAATGCTCAGCCGCCGCGCCGGCGCACCCGTCATGGCGTGTTCGGCGTTGACGATCAGATTGAGTAAAACCTGCTGGAGTTGGCGGTCATCGCCTCGAACCCTCCACAAGTCGGACGCCAACGCAGGGTCGACGGTCACGCCCGCGGTCCGCAGACCGTAGTTCCGGAGCCGTAGCGTTTGCTCGATCAGGTCGTTCACATCGATCGAAACGGTGCGCGGACCGGTCTTGCGGGCGAAGGTCAGAAGATCGCGAATGACGGCCACCGCCCGGTCAGCCTCGCGCTTGATCAAGCGCACCGATTCCTTCTGTTCGGCGATCAGATCGTCGTCCTGGAGGAGCTGCGCCAGCGCCGAGATGCCCGTAAGCGGGTTGTTGACCTCGTGCGCCACCCCCGCGACGAGCTCCCCCAGCGCCGCCAGTTTTTCCGACTGCCGGAGCTGCTCGGCGACGCGCCGCTCCTCGGTCAGATTTCGGACGATGCCGACCGCGCCGATGATCGCCACGTCGGGGTCGCGAATCGCGCTGATCATGCACCAGGCGGGGAATTCGCTGCCGTCCTTCCGCTTGGCGAGCAGCTCGCCGCTCCAGAGTCCCTCCTGTCGGAGCACGGCATTGATCTGCGCCATCTCTTCGCGGGTCAGCGCCTGCACGAGGGTGCGTTGCGCGTCGAGACCGATCACTTCAGCGTCGGAGTACTGAAATTCGCGCGCGGCGGCGCTGTTGGCGTAGCTGATCCGGCCGCGCGCGTCGTAGATGAACACGGGCTGCTCGAGCGTCTCGAGGGCGGTGGCCATCATGCGCTGGCGTGCCTGCTGGCGGCGCTCGTCTTCACGCAGCAGCAGCGTGTGAAAGGCGAGCGCGACGGGCGCGGCGAGCCGGACGAGCGCGGCGTGCTCCTCCGCCGTGAACGGCTCGCCGCGGCCCGGCCCGCAGACGACCAGCGCACCGAGCTCGCGGTCGCCGGTCGAGAGCGGAATCACCGACTCGTCGAGGGCGAGTGACGCTCCGTCTCCGCTCGTGGCGGCGAGCGCGATCGCCTCGGCGGGGGTCGTGTGCGGGGCGATACGAATCGTCGTCTGCAGCCGGTTGGCGATGCGACCGCGCGCCGCGATGTAGCGGAGGGCGCGGCCGTTGTTGCCGACGACGGCCAGCGCGCTTCCCGCGGTCGAGACGACCGTGCCGATGACGTCGAGCAGCCGTATCGCCGCCTCGTCGACCGTGCGCGCGGCGAGTGCGGCTCGGGCGACGTCCGCTGCCGCTTCGGCCTGCTCGCGCTGCCGGCGCTCGGCCTCGAAGGCGCGGGCGTTGGTGATCGCGGTGCCGGCCTGCCGGGCGATGAGCATCGTGAGATCGACGTCGTCCCAGTTGTACGCATCGTGCCGGTATGACTGCGCCTGCAGAACGCCGAGCACGCGATCGCCGTGGACGATCGGCGCGCTGAGCACGACCGCGATCTCGCTCGTGCCCTCGACCTCATGGAGCTGTCCGGTCCAGCCGAACACCGAGCGCGCGGTGATGTTCGGCTCGCCCGAGCGGAAGGCCTGGCTCGTCGCCCCCTCGCCGAGGGGCATGCGCGGCACGCCCTCGCATGACATCGTCACGCCGTCGCTCACCAGATAGACGGGCACGAACAGTCCGCCGTCCTCGTCGAAGCGAAGCAGCGCGAAGCAGGGCGCATCGACGACCGACGCGACGGCGCGGTAGATCTCGGTGTACACC
>JALZAE010000096.1 GCA_030948535.1 Gemmatimonadota bacterium
GTGGCCGACAGCGTGGTGCGCATCGGCAAGCGCGACGTGACGGCGCCGGAGGTGCGACCGAGCCCAAGCCAGTGGCGATACCGCCGGAAGCTGACGCTCGCGCTGCGAAGAGAGGGAACGGCGTGGCGCGCCGGCTTGCATCCGTACGACGATCCCGCGGCCGTGTTTTCGCTCCACGATTGTCCGATCACGAGCGAGCGCGTGATGGAGGTGTGGCGAGAGATCATGGCCGCATCGGCCGATCTGCCGGACGCGCTCGAGCTTCGCGGCGCGGTTCGCGTAGCCGGCGAGGGCGCGACGTGCGTCATCGAGGGCGGCCGCACGTGGGCACACAGCGGCGTGTTCTTCCATCGCGTTCGATCGCTCACCGCGCTGTGGTGGTCGGGCGATGGCAAGCCGCGAAAGTTGCTGCACAATCGCCAATCGGGTCAGGCACCCGGCGCGTCGTTCGCGCAGGTGAACACCGAAGTCGCCGCGGCGCTGCGTCGGCACGTGCTCGATCTCACGTTAGCCTACACACCGATGACTGCGATAGACGCGTACGCCGGACTCGGCGATCTCTCCGCCGCGCTGCAGGAGCGCGGTGTCGCGGTGACCGCGATCGAGCTCGACCCGGAGGCGTCGGCATGGTGCGCGCGCCGGCTGACTGGACGCTCGCACGCGGTCACCGGTCGCGCTGAGGACCTGGTGCCGGAGGAGTTGCCCGCCGACGTACTGATCCTGAATCCGCCGCGCGCCGGCATCGACGAGCGGCTCGCCGGATCGCTCGAGAAAACATTGGACGCGCCAAGGGCGCTGCTCTATGTAAGCTGCAATCCCGCGACACTGGCGCGCGACTTGGCGCGCATGCCACGGTATCGCGTCACGTCACTGCTCGCCTTCGACATGTTTCCGCAGACCGCACACGTCGAGACCGTTTGCGAGCTCGTGCCGGATCCGATATGAAATACATCGTCAGCGTCGCGGGGCGCCGGATGCAGGTCGATGTCGAAGGCGCCGGGCTGTCTGTCGATGGTCGCCACGTAACGGCTCGTGTCTCGGAAGTGGAAGGAACACCGGTCCGCCTCGTCACCATTGGCGACGACGTCCATCGCGTCGTGGTCCGCAGCCGGCAGTCGCGCGGCCACTATGTGTTGTGGCTCGACGGCTTCACTCATGACGTCGAAGCGCTCGACGAGCGCACGCGTGCCATTCGCGATCTCTCCGATGTCGCGGCCAAGGCGTCGGGTCCCGCGCCGCTCGTCGCGCCCATGCCAGGTCTCATCGTCCGCGTGAACGTGCAGCCGGGCGATGACGTCACTGCGGGGCAGGGGCTCGTGGTGATGGAAGCGATGAAGATGGAGAACGAGCTGCGAGCCGCGTCGGCGGGAAAGGTCAAGAAGGTGCTCGCTGCACCGGGCGCGGCGGTGGAGAAGGGCGCCGTCCTCGTCGAGCTCGAGTAGCCAGTCGGCGGCACTGCGCATTCGCGGAGTGCGTCCGTTGACAACGGCTAACTCCTTTCGTAGCTTACATGTCTGTCACAAATCGCAGATCGCCGCCGGCGCGGGCCGCCCACTCGGGCCTCCGTCGGTTTCACCGCGCAATAATTGACGCAGATGAAAACTTACTCCGCCACGCCGAAGGACATCGAGCATAAATGGTTCGTGGTCGATGCCGAGGGCATGGTCCTCGGACGATTGGCCACCGAAGTCGCGCGCATCATTCGCGGCAAGCACAAGCCGATGTACACGCCGCACATGGATACGGGCGACAACGTCATCGTCATCAACGCCTCGAAGGTGAAGCTGACGGGACGGAAGATGGAGCAGAAGCGATACTTTCACCACACGGGCTACATGGGGCACGAGCGGTTCACTCCGGTGGCCACGGTGTTGGCGAAGCATCCCGAGCGCGTGATCGAGAAGGCCGTTCACGGCATGCTCCCCAAGACGGCGCTCGGCCGGCAAGTGCTCCGCCTCAAGCTTCGCGTCTATCCAAACGCCGAGCACCCGCACGTGGCGCAGCAGCCCACGCTGCTCAACCTCAAGAAGAGCGAGACTGCATAATGGCTGACGCTTCGGTCATCCATACGATTGGACGACGCAAGGAGGCGGTGTGCCGCCTCTACATCAAGCCGGGCTCGGGCAAGTGGGACGTCAACGGGCGCACGCTCGGCGACTACTTCCCGCGCCCCTCGCTGGTCACCGCGATTCAGCAGCCCTTTACCGCGACCGACACCCTCGGCCGCTTCGATGTGAAGGCGACGATGGAAGGCGGCGGCATGAGCGGGCAGGCCGGCGCGCTTCGGCTCGCCGTCGCCCGCGCGCTGGTGAAGATGGATGACACGCACAAGCCGAAGCTGCGCAGCCTCGGCCTCATGACGCGCGACGCACGCGCCGTCGAGCGCAAGAAGCCAGGCCGCCCGAAGGCCCGCAAGAAGTTCCAGTTCAGCAAGAGATAAGAGAAGGGTGCGGGGACGGGGACGGTCCCGAGTGCTGAACCCAATCCCCCGTACCCCGTACCGACGTTTCGCACGCCATCTCCCACGCTCTCCGAGTGCTCGCGGGTGCCGGCTCGACCGGTCGCAGAGCACGGTGACGAGAGCGGACGACAACAACCCGACAAGGAACCAGTAACGCATGAGTCAGCCGAGTTTAGAGCAGCTTCTCGAAGCAGGGGTCCACTTCGGCCACCAGACGCGCCGGTGGAACCCCAAGATGCGCCGGTACATCTTCGCCGAGCGCAACGGCATCCATATCATCGATCTGCAAAAGACGATGAAGCAGTTGGAAGCCGCACAGAAAATGGTTCGCGAGACGATCATGCGCGGCGAACAGGTGCTGTTCGTGTGCACCAAGCGCCAGCTGAAGGCGATCGTGCAGGGCGAGGCCGAGCGCTGCAACGCGCTCTTCGTCACCGAGCGGTGGCTCGGCGGCATGCTCACGAACTTCCAGACCGTAAAAAAGCAGGTTCGCCGGCTGAAGGACCTCGAGAGCGGCAGCGAGGAGGGGGGCGACTTCTCCAATTACACGAAGAAGGAGCAGCTGCTCATGTCGCGTGAGCGCGACAAGCTGAGCAAGTATCTCGTCGGCATCAAGAACATGTCGCGCGTCCCGGGCCTGATGTTCGTGATCGACTCGAAGAAGGAAAAGATCGCGGTGACCGAGGCGAACAAGCTCGGCATCCCGATCGTCGCGATCGTCGACACGAACGCGGATCCGGATCTCATCACGGTGCCGATCGCCGGTAACGACGACGCGATTCGATCGGTGGAGCTGATCACGCGCGCCATTTCCGACACCATCGCCGAAGCGCGCCAGGCCGCGCCGCAGCGCCAGGAAGATGATGAGCAGGAAGGGCAGACGACGTACTCGTCGGATCGTGGCAGCGAGCCGGCCGATGAGAGCGACAAGCGTCGCCGCCGCCGTCCGCGCCGTCGCCGGGCGAAGCCCGAAGCGATCGCGGCACGATTGAAGACGGGGGAACCCGGTGAAGCGGGCGCCGAAGGTGATGCGGGTGCCGACGCCGGCGAAGGGGCCGACGTCGCCGAGTGAGCCGTCGGCGAAGCCGGTAGTGTTCCACCACACCCCGCGGTAATTTTCGAGCGCCGCCGGTTTATTCCGGCGGCGTTCTCGTGAGAGGACCACAGCAGCACCCGGGCAGCACGCAACGAGAACCATACACGCGAGAGATCGACCGATGGCTACGGCAGTGACGACCAAAGAGATTTCCGAGCTTCGCCAGCGGACCGGCGCCGGGATAGCGGATTGCAAGAACGCCCTCGTGGAGACCGAGGGCGACATGGACAAGGCTGTCGAGACGCTGCGCAAGAAGGGCATCGCGAAGGCGGAGAAGCGCGCCGGCCGCGAGGCGACCGAGGGGCAGATCACCAGCTACATCCACCACAACGGAAAGGTGGGCGTGCTGGTCGAGGTGAACTGCGAGACGGATTTCGTCGCGCGCACCGATGACTTCAAGCTGCTCGTGAAGGAGATCGCGCTGCATATCGCCAGCGCCGAGCCCGTGTCGGTGAACAAGGAAGACGTGCCGCAGGAGATGGTCGACCGCGAGCGCCGCATCTACGAGGAGCAGACGCGGGAGAGCGGGAAGCCGGAGAACATGATCGGCAAGATCGTCGACGGAAAAGTCGAGGCGTTCTACAAGGAGCGCGTGCTCCTGTCGCAGGCGTGGATTCGCGACCCGAAAAAGACGATCGGCGATCTCGTCACGGAAGCGTCGGCGAAGACGGGCGAGAAGATCGTCGTGCGCCGATTCGCGCGGTTCAAGATGGGCGAGGCGTAGGCCGTCGTGGCCGATGCCCCAACCGCGCTCAAGTACGAGCGAGTACTGCTCAAAATCTCCGGCGAAGCGCTCGCCGGAGATCGCGGAATCGGATTCGACTTCGACACCATCGAACGCCTGTCGCTGGAGATCAAGAATCTCACGGCGATGGGCGTTTGTGTTGGGCTGGTGATCGGCGGCGGCAACATCGTTCGCGGGTCACAGCTCTCCAAATTGGGAATGGACCGCGTCGGTGCTGACTACATGGGCATGCTCGGCACCGTCATCAACGCGCTCGCGATGCAGGATTTTCTCGAGCGCACGGGCGTTGTGACGCGCGTCATGACGGCGATCCGCATGGAAGAATTGGCCGAGCCCTACATTCGCCGGCGTGCCTTGCGCCACTTCGAGAAAGGGCGCACGGTGATCTTCGCCGCGGGCACCGGCAATCCCTACTTCTCGACCGACACCGCTGCCGCGCTGCGCGCGATCCAGATGAAGGCCGAAGTCATCATCAAGGCGACGAGCGTCGACGGCGTGTACTCGGCCGATCCGAAGAAAGAGCCAAACGCGACCCTCTACCAAACCATCAGCTACCGCGACATGATGCTGGCCGGGCTTGGCGTGATGGACCAGACGGCGATCGCGCTCTGCTCCGAGAACAAAGTGCCCCTGATCGTTCTGAACATCAAACGTCCGGGAACCATCGCCCGCGCCGTCCGCGGCGAACAAGAGGGAACCCTGGTCCAATGAGCACGCTTCCAGAGATCACCAAGGCTTGTCGCGCGTCGATGGAGAAGGCGCTCGAGAACTCGAAGAAGGAGTTCGGCTCGATCCGCAGCGGCAAGGCGTCGGCATCGCTGCTCGACACTGTGCGCGTCGACGCCTATGGCCAGCAGATGCCGGTCAGCCAGGTCGCCAACGTGTCGGCGCCGGAGCCGCGCATGCTGCTCGTGACGCCGTGGGACAAGGGCCTGACTCAAGTGATCGAGCGCGCCATCCGAGACTCCGATCTCGGCCTCAATCCGATGACGCAGAGCGGCGTGATCCGCGTGCCGGTGCCGGCGCTGAACGAGGAGCGCCGCAAAGACCTCGTGAAGATCATTCATAAGCTGGCCGAGGAAGGCCGCATCGGCATTCGACACGCCCGCACCCACGCGCGGGACGCGGCCAAGAAGCTCGACAAAGTCTCCGAGGACGACAAGAAGCACACGGAGAAAGAGCTGCAGAAGTTGCACGACGACTACATCGCCAAGCTCGACGACATGGTGAAGCATAAGGAAGCGGAGATACTTGAAGTTTGAGGGCGGGTGTTGGGTGTGGGGTGTGGGGTGTGGTTAGCCCGGCAGATCTTTGCGTCAACCACACCCTACACCCCACACCCGCAGTCAACGCCTATGGATTCCTCGGACAAGCTCTCCCGCATTCGCGTGCACGGTGCCGTTCCGCGGCACGTCGCCATCATCATGGATGGCAATGGACGGTGGGCGCGCGAGCGCTTGCTGCCGCGGCCGTTCGGTCATCGCTCCGGTATGAAAGCCGTGCGCGAGGCCGTCGAAGGCTCGATCGAGGCTGGACTCGAGTACCTCTCACTCTTCGCGTTCTCCAAGGAGAACTGGAATCGTCCTGCGATCGAGGTCTCGGCACTGATGTCGCTGCTCGAGGAGTACGTGTCGAGCGAAGGCGACGAGCTCGTGGAGCAGGGTGTACGCGTGCGCGTGTTGGGCGATCTCGACCGGCTGTCCGCGTCGGCGTCGCGCGCGGTACAGGAGATCATCGCCCGCACCGCGCACAATACGCGACTCGTCTTCAATCTCTTCATCTCCTATGGCGGACGCGACGAAATCGTGCGCGCCGCGCGGTTGATCGCGGAAGACGTCGCGGCCGGCACGCTCGCGCCGCGCGACATCGATGAAGAGATGGTCGCCAGTTATCTCTACACCGCCGATTGCCCCGACCCCGATCTGTTGATTCGGACCAGCGGCGAGCAACGCATTTCGAACTTCCTCTTGTGGCAGCTGGCGTACACGGAGCTCTACATCTCGCCGGTGCTCTGGCCGGATTTCAATCGTGGAACGCTGTTCGACGGCATCCTCGCGTTTCAGAACCGGGATCGCCGCTTTGGGCGCGTGATCGCGTAGTGGCCCGATCGGAGTTGACGTTGCGCGTGCTCTTCGCGGTGGTGGCGATTCCGGTCGTCGCCGCCGCGGTTTTTTTTGGCGATTGGGCACTCGCCGGACTGCTTGCGATCGCCGCAGCGATCGGCGCCTGGGAGTACTACGGTATTGCCCGCGCTGCCGGCCAGTTGCCGATTCGCGCGGTGGGCATCGCGCTCGCGGCCGCGATTCCACTTTCGCTGCACGCTCGCACCCTCGGCGTCGCCGGTCCATCGCTCACGACCGGCGCGCTTGCGGTGATCGTCGTCTGCGCCGCCGCCATCTGGCTGCGCGCGCCGACCGAGAAGCCCACGGCCGCGGTCGCGTCGACGATCTTCGGCGCGCTGTACACGGGCGGTCTGCTCGCGTTCGGTTATGCGCTACGGTACCACGAGTACGTTCTCGGCCAAGTCGATCGCCGCGCCGGCGGTGCGCTGCTTTTCTTTCCATTGATTCTCACCTGGACGTCCGACACCGGCGCGTACGTCGTCGGCAGAGCGATCGGCCGTCGCAAGCTCGCGCCCGCGGTGAGTCCTGGAAAAACGATCGAGGGGGCGCTCGGGGGATTGGCGCTGTGCGTGGTAGTGGCGGTGCTCTACGCGCACTACGTGCTGGTGCCGTGGGCACACCTCGCGATGCTCCCGCGCTCGGCGGCGATCTTCGGCGCCGTGGTGAGCGTCGCCACGCAGCTCGGCGATCTATTCGAGTCGTTGATCAAGCGCGACTCCGGCGTGAAGGACAGCTCGCATCTGATCCCCGGGCACGGTGGCGTGCTGGACCGCATCGACGGATTGTTGTTCGCGCTTCCCGTCGCGTATTGGCTGCTCGGCGCGCTGCGCATCTATCCCGTGCCGCTATGACGCGACTGATTGGCGTCGCCATTCTCGGATCGACCGGGAGCATCGGCACGACGGCGTTGCGCGTGCTCGCGCGGCACACCGATCGCTTTCGCGTGGCGGCGCTGACCGCGTTCAGCAATGCGTCGCTGCTCGAGGAGCAAGCCGCGCAATTTCATCCGGGCTTCGTCGGCATCGCCGGACCGGATGCGCATCCCCGCGACGGCTGGCGCGTGGGAGCCGAGTGTCTGATCGAGGCCGCGCGATGTGCGGACGTGTCGATCGTGCTCAATGCGGTGGTGGGCGCGGCTGGGCTCGATGCCACACTCGCCGCTGTGTGCGCCGGGAAGCGCGTTGCGCTCGCGAACAAGGAGACGCTCGTGATGGCCGGAGCCCTCGTCGCCGACGCCTGCCGCGCCGGTGGCGGCGAGATCGTGCCGGTGGACAGCGAGCACAGCGCGATTCTTCAGTGCCTCTCGGGCCGCTCTCGGGACGACGTGCGCCGGCTCGTGCTCACCGCGTCCGGCGGCCCGTTTCGCTCGTGGTCGCGCGAGCAGATCGAGCGCGCGACGTTGGCCGAAGCGCTCCAGCATCCGACGTGGCGCATGGGCCGGAAGATCACCATCGACAGCGCGACGTTGGCGAACAAGGCACTGGAGATCATCGAAGCCCACTTTCTGTTCGGGCTGCCGTACGATCGCATCGAGGTGGTCGTGCATCCGCAGAGCGTGGTGCATTCCTTCGTCGAGTTCGTCGACGGCAGCGTGCTGGCGCAGATGGGTGTGCCGAGCATGGAATTGCCGGTGTTGTACGCCTTGACGCATCCCGATCGCCTTTCGGACACCGGCGTTCCGCCCTTCGATCCGGTCGAGCTTTCTCCGCTGACATTCGAGCGCGTCCGCATGGACGATTTCCCTGCGCTTGGGCTTGGTGTCGCGGCGGGACGATCGGGGGGCGCGGCGCCGGCAGTCTTCAATGCCGCGAACGAGCAGTCCGTTGCGCTCTTTCTCGACGGCCGCATAAGCTTCGGGGAGATTCCCCGCGCGATCGAGGGCGCTTTGGCCGCCCTCGCCGGACGTGACGGTTCGACGCGCGACGCGCTGCTTGCCGCCGATGGCGAAGCGCGGCGCTACGTGAGAGACCTGCATAGATGCTGATCATCGGACAAGTGCTCGCTCCGCTCCTCGTGTTCGGCCTCGTGGTATTCATCCACGAGCTCGGGCACTTTCTCGCGGCGAAGCGCGCAGGCGTATACACGCCGCGGTTCTCAATCGGCTTCGGCCCCGCGATCTGGAAAAGACAGATTGGTGAGACGGAGTATGTGCTGGCCGCGATTCCACTCGGCGGATACGTGCGGATGGCGTCGCGAGAGGAAGACTCGATGGCGGCGCTCGAGGGAGGCGGTGAGAAGGGTCTCGACATTCCCCCCGATCGATTCTTCGAGTCCAAGTCGCTTCCGGTGCGCATCGGCATTCTCGTCGCCGGCGTGTCGATGAACATCCTGCTGGGGTACGTGATCTTCACCACGCAGATTCTCGTCGGCGGGCGGCAGTGGCCCGCTACGCGCGTCGTGAATGAGGTGCTGCCGGTGGTACAGGCGCCGGCGCTGGCGAGCGCGATCCAGCCGGGCGATACGATCCTCGCGGTCGGTGTGCGCCCCGTCGCGCACTGGGGCGACGTCGTTCGCGGCATCATGGGCGACAGCGCGTCGACGCTGCGCGTCACGACGCAGCGCGGGACACGCGAGATCGCGCTCACTGGTTCCGCAACTGTCGCGCGCCAGCGGGTGGTTCAAGCGCTCAACTATCAAATTCCCGCCGTGATCGGCGACGTGATGCCCGATGGGCCCGCCGATCACGCCGGCATCGCCGTCGGGGATACGATCGTCCGCGTCGGCGGAGCGCCGGTGAGCGATTGGGACGGCTTTGTGCAGCACATCAAGGCGTCGCCCGATTCCGATCTCGCCGTCGAAGTCTCGCGTGGCGGAGCGCACCGTACGCTGACGGTGAAGCCGCGAAAGAGCGACACGGATCCGAAGATCGGACAGATCCTGGTGACGCCGGGCGGCTCGTACGTGCGCGAGCCGGTCGCCTTCGGTGAAGCGCTGACGCTGGGCGGTCGCGAGACGTGGGCAGCGAGCACGCTCATCGCGACCGAGCTCAAGAAGCTGGCGACGCGCAAGACCTCGCTCAAATCGCTGCAAGGCCCGGTGGGCATCGTGCGGCAGTCCGCGGCCGCGGCGCGTCAGGGATGGGGCTGGCTCTTCCGGCTGATCGCGCTGCTGAGCATCAACGTGGCGCTGCTCAACATGCTGCCGATCCCCATCCTGGATGGGGGACAGATCCTGATGAACGTCGTCGAATCGGCAAAGGGCTCGGCATTCAACATGCGCACGCGCGAATACATCCTTCGATTCGGCTTCGCGACGCTGGCGTTAATTTTTGCCATCGTCATGTACAATGATGTCGTGCCGCCTCTCGTCGACTGGATACGACGTCACATCTTCGGATCGTGATGGCTCGCCTGCGAATGCTGGGCGCGGCGATGGCGCTGATGGCGATCGCGGCCCGCGGCACCAACGCGCAGACAACGCAGACGCCGACGCAGGGTCCGCCCTTCCGATTCGAGATCACGGCCGCGGGCGACAGCACCTTTTCTATTTCCACGGGGAAGGAGTCGTCTTGGCTCCGCGCCGGCCAGCACGGCATCGCCGTCGATCCGCGCCGGCGTGATGCGCTGGTCGCGCGCTTTCAGATTCTGAGCGTCGCCGATGGCGCGGCCACCGCTCTTATCGTCGGGCAGACGGCCCCCGTCACCGCCGATCATGTCGCACTCGTGGTGCGTCCGGCCGAGCGCTCGGCGCCGTTCTACAAGCAGAAGGGATTTTGGATCGGCATCACGACGGGCGCGGCGATCGGAATGGGGATTGGCTTCCGCCACTGATCAGCAGAGCATCCCGGCGCGGGGATCAGCTTGCGCCGCCGGTCAGCAGATCATCGCGAAGCGGTGCGTGACGGTGCTATCGGGCCTGAGCACGAGCTCGGCGTTGTACTCCGCGCAGAGTGGCTTCGAGACGTGCAGCTGATAGTTCCCGACCGGCAACAGCAGCGCGGTTGATGGGATCACGCCCGATACCGTCGGGCGCCCGCTCGCCGAGAGAGTGAACCGTGCGCCTGCGGCGGAGTCGGCCTTGAAGGCCAGCATCGCGCATGGCTGCGGCGAGAGATGCACCGAAGATACGGTGCCTCGTACGAGCGTCACCCGCTGGCTGTCGCGCGCCGTCGGACACCCGGGAAGCGTCGGAAAGCTCGCCACGATCCAGTGGGTGCCGGCGGGCGCGCTGTCGCTGCGCCAATCGCCGCGCCCCAATTCGCGTCCGTCGAGCGAGATCTGCGCATCAGCCGGCGCGAGGATTCGCAGTCGCGGCGTCAACGGCAACGGCGCCGCGGCGGAGTCAGTGCGGATCGCGAGCGCCGGCCCGCCGGGCGCGCCATTCACTGAGGCCGGCGGCAGGGGACTCTGCACGGGCACGGTGGAGGGATTGAGCGGCCGCGCCTGAAGCATACCGAGCGTTCCGGGCGTAGCGGTCCCGCGACTTCGCGCCGCGTTCGCGAGCACGAGCACGACGACGGTCGTCGTCGCGCCGAGAAGCACGCGGCGGCGTGCCAGTGTTCGTTGCATCGGCGAGCGCGTCACGGCGATCGCGGGCTGATAGGGCGCGGTGCTCGTCTCGGAGTAGTCGGGACCGATCGACAGCGACATGAGATCGAGACGCAGCGCATCCGCGCTGTCGTAGCGTTGGGCGGCCTGCTTCTCGAGGCAGCGCAGGATGATGTGCTCGAAGGCCGGGGAGAGCGACGAGTTTAGTTCGCGCGGCTTGCGCGGCGCATCCTCGATCTGCTGGCGCGCGATGTCGTACCAGTCATCGCCGGTAAAGGGCAGCGTGCCGGTAGCCGCGCGGTACAGCGT